>JAAFHO010000998.1 GCA_013297575.1 Chitinophagales bacterium | reverse complement strand
GTTTTTGGAAGGTAAAGAATTGCCGGGTATTAAGGCGATGAATGAGTAGGATTAGAGATTAATTTTTATCAAAAATATATACGATGAGCCATTCTGTTATGCGGGGTGGCTTATTTTTTGGGATACCTAACAATATTTTCTATTTTCAGGGAACTGAAAAACATTCGTTGTTGTTTTGTTTTTCAAATAAAATTTTAGTATTATCTTTGATACTCTTTTTACTCAAAACATTCATTTATTATGAAAAACTACACAACTGCGCTGATTGCGCTCCTTATTTGTGCGGCTCTTCCTATGGCAATTGCTCAACGAGCAGTCCCCGAAGGCGCAGAACTGGCAGATCTTATTCGCTTAAAAATGGCAATGGATTCTATCGAAAAATCTTTTACATGGCAGACTGGCAAAATTGACCTACCCGACAATTTGGCTTCGATTGAACTCCCACCTAACCTGCGCTACCTCAATGCAGAACAAAGTAAAATGGTACTCACCGATTTTTGGGGTAATCCACCGGGTGTAAATTCGATGGGTATGCTTTTTCCAACCAATATGAGTCCTCTGTCCGATAGCGTATGGGCGTTCAATATCAATTTTGACGAAATGGGCTTCGTTGAGGACAAGGATGCCGATGTAATTAAGTACGATGAACTATTGAAGGAACTACAAAAAGAGGCAAAAGAAGGCAGCAAAGAGCGTGTTAGTCAGGGATATGAAGCAATTGAGATCGTTGGTTGGGCATCACCACCTTATTACGATAAAAGCAAAAAAGTACTGCACTGGGCCAAAGAGATTAAGTTTGGAACCGGAGAAACAGGCAATACGCTGAACTATGATATGCGTTTTTTGGGTCGTAAAGGTGTGCTTTCCCTCAATGCGATTAGTGGTGTGGAGCAATTGAATTTGATCAAAGAAAACATTCCAACTATTACCAATGCAGTTGCGTTCAAAGAAGGAAATCGCTATGCCGACTTTGACTCTGGAATTGACAAGGTGGCGGCTTGGACACTCGGCGGACTCGTGGCGGGTAAGGTATTGGCCAAAGCGGGCTTTTTTGTAGTCATACTTAAGTTTATTAAGCCAATTTTGATTGGTATTGCCGCATTTGGAAGTATGATTTGGCGATTTATCCGCAACCGGAGAAATACTGAAAACGAGCAATAGTTATTAGTATTATGCTGATTTATACTTCGGCTCTGTAGTTTTGGTGTATGAAAACCGTATAATCTCCCTAAAAATCTATACACAAAACCTAACATCCATTAGTATAATCCAAACGGCGCGAGCAGGGGTGACCTGTCGCGCCGTTTGTTTTATTAGAACTAAGTAAAACCTAGATCTTCGCTATTTACTTCGCTGTTTGAATCATCTTCTTAGTTGCGCTGTGTGTAGCAGTCTCTAATTTGTAGTAGAGTACGCCATTAGCGTTCAAAGAAGTGCGATCCAATGCGATTGCATTGTAACCTTTACCGAAATCACCAGTAGTTGTGTACAACACGCGACCAGTCTCATCATAAACTGACAATGTAGCAGATGTAGCCTCTGGGAGGTGGAAACCTACGAATGTTTTGTTAACGAATGGATTTGGTGCGTTTTGGTACAATTCAAAACCTACTCCTGCAATTGTGCTAGTAGTACCATTGTTGAAACGGAAAGCAACGGCTAGTTTATTACCACCATCAAAGGCTACAGCCTTAGTAATGCAACTTGATACATTGATCATCTGGCTTAATTGACCATTTACTGTAGCGCGGAATGTAACTGCAAATTCGCCGTCAGAACCGTCAGCAGATGTTGTGATTGCTTGTCCACCGAGCGGAGTCGAGGTAAATACACCAAAGTTATCAAGAGACATTTTCTCACCTGGGAGGATGTCTGCTACTTCAAGACCATTCAAGTTCATGGTGAACTGGTAGCCATCTGCTTTCTCTGCCGCTTTGAAATTAACGGTGAATGTTTGGCCTACTTTCACTGCGCGATCTTGAATATCAAACAACAATGTACCAGTAGTACGAT
>JAAFHO010000997.1 GCA_013297575.1 Chitinophagales bacterium | reverse complement strand
CGAAGTTTCGCCTGTTTGTGGTACAATAAAGCTACCCTCAACTTGATTGCTCGTGTATGGAATGGCAGGATGTAAATGGACATTGTGGTGAAAATCTACCCGCCAAGTCATATTTTGAGCCGATAACAGCCCATTTTCGGGATCTGAGGCACTTCCTTTGTAAGCAAGTACTTCGCCTGCACGATAAGTAGCCCCCACCAAAGGGAGTTCAATCACCGCTGAAGGTCGCTGGTTGGTCGTCACCCGCAACAAGGCGGCGTTGGATTCGACAGCACCATTCAAATTGGAAATTTTGCAAGCATACAAGGCGCCGCTATCAGGCAACTGTACATTTTGTAGTACTAAATTGGCTAAAGTAGCCCCGGGAATATCGCTCCCATTGCGCGTCCATTGAAATGCAAAGGGTGCGTTTCCCGCCGCAGTTACCTGAAATTGTGCGGTTTCTCCACTCGAATGGAAGGCATCGACGGGTTGAGTGGCGACTAAGGGCACGCCCACAGGATTATAACTAATGCGCCAAAGTATGCCGCCATTACTGCTTGTGTTATCTATCATAGAGCCTCCACCCAAGCCGCCACGTGTAATGCAATATAGGCTACCGTCGGGGTGAGTGAGCAGCGCAATAGGACGGTTCAGCCCTGTTGCAAACTCTGTTACGGCTCCACCTGTGGCAGGATTGATGTACCAAATTTCACCTTGACAATATTCTCCAAAAAACAATACCCCATTATATTGTGCCGGAAACTGACTTATGCTGGGGTTATAAAAAGCAGCACCAGAAACGCAACAGCCCACTTGGTGGTTGTACGCATGAAGTGGATTAGTATATAAAGGATTGTTTTGGACACCTTCTACCTGCGGCCAACCATAGTTTTTTCCCTTCTCAATGATATTCACCTCTTCGAACTTATCGCTCCCTACATCGCCTACAGCCATTCGGCCCGTATTGGGTTGAATGGTAAATGTAAAAGGGTTGCGCAATCCGGTGGCCCATATTGCGCGGTAATTACCTGTAGTTTGAAGGTAAAAAGGATTATCATCAGGGATCGTTCCGTCAGGTCGAATCCTAAGTACTTTCCCTAAAAAAGACGTTAAGGACTGGGCCACCTCAAAGCCAGCACCGTCGCCAACGGCAATATACAGCATCCCATCTACCCCAAATAGCATTGCGCCGCCGTTGTGTATCGTACCTGGCATCGGATCAATGTTTAAAAGCGTCTGCTCCGAACCTGGAATCGCCAAATCATTATTTACCTCAAAACGAGCCACGCGGTTGTGGTTGGCCCCTTGCACCGTATAGTAGATATAAACATAAGGTGTATTCGGATAAGCAGGGTGTACCGCAATACCACTTAATCCGCGTTCATTAAAATTGTCAACAGGCAGTTCCAGCATAGGTTGAGGCAATAATTGCCCGTTGCGAACAATCAATACCCGCCCGCTTTTTTCGCAAAGCAGCAGGTCGCCGTTCGGAGTCAGGGTCATTACCGTGGGATCTAAATTTTGTGCCAAAGAAATAGCGGCAAAGCCCGCTGGAAACTGGGCACTGGCACGATGACAGCAGCATAGAACAAGATAGATGGTAAAAAATAAGTAGCGCATATTATGTTATTTGTTTGTGCTGCGAAATTAGCACTTTAGGGTAGATTGTTGGGTATGTGCTGTTCGTATGATTTGTGTATCTCATTAATAACTATATACCCAATACATCACTTTCCTAAAAATGGAGTTCGCCGAATTTTGTACAAAAATTTTATTAAAAAAAACACAATATACAAGAGGTTGAAAATCAATATGTAGAACTAAAAAACACTGTTATTTTTAACTAAATTTACATTAATAGTTATGAAGCGTTTTTCGAGACAAAAACGAGGTAAGCCCAAAATAGATGAATTTTTTAACCTAAACTTTATTTTGAAATTTTAAGTATTGTAGCAACAAGGGCGAAGTTTTGAAAGAATTGATGCTGATGACGTAGTATAAAATCATCAATGGCCAACGCTACGACCGTAGC
>JAAFHO010000996.1 GCA_013297575.1 Chitinophagales bacterium | reverse complement strand
AAAAATCATAATGTTGATATTGAAGTAATTGGACAACTACCAATTTACAAGGAATATAAAATTAGAACAGACAGACAAGTTGGCTTTGGTTGGATTGTTTTAAAATCTGCAATTCCTTTTAGCAATGAATACATAAAACTAAATGGACAACCAAAATCTAAACTAAAATTAAGTGAGTGGACAAAGAAGCACGGGCTATAACAAGGGGTTTGCTGCAATTTGGGCAGACGGAATAAGCCTCAACATTTGTAATTCTATTTAACTTTAGTTCCAGCTTGACGTTATAAATTTGGCTTATGAACAAAACATCAGCAATATTGCAATTATCAACTTTAGGTACGGGCAGACGGAATGCAATTTCCCAAACTGCAGCAAGCCCTGTTCGTTGGTGTCAACTTTTGGGCACCAAAGCAAACTATCAACCAACAGACATAACCCCTTTCTCCTTTTTATACCCCCCCCTACAAATACCCCTTAGCCTGCAAATGAAATAACTCCGCATAACGCCCGCCTTTTTCCAATAATTCCTCGTGACTACCTTTTTCTAAAATTTGGCCATACTCTAAAAATAGAATATTATCGGCCATTCTTACCGTACTAAAACGATGGCTAATCAATACCGCCGATTTCCCTTTCATTAGTTCTGCAAAACGGATAAATACCTCGTGTTCCGCACGGGCATCCAAAGCCGATGTGGGTTCATCGAGGATAATGAGTTGCGCATCGCGCATATATGCACGTGCGAGGGCCACTTTTTGCCATTGCCCGCCGGAGAGTTCTACACCATCCGAAAAACGTTTCCCTAGCATTTGGTTGTATTTGTTGGGCAATTGCTCGATCACATCGTTGGCCAAACTTTTCTCTGCCGAATTTTCAATACGATCTTGATCTGCTCTTGACTCAATGTTTCCAACCGCAATATTTTCGGCAGCGGAGAACATAAATCGCATATAATCTTGAAATATAACCCCAATTTGTTGGCGTAGATCTTCGGGATGGTACTCGCTCAAATCACGGCCATCTAATAAAATCCGACCTTCGGTGGGTTCGTACAAGCGTGCAAGCAATTTTACCAATGTTGTTTTTCCTGCACCATTTTCGCCTACTAATGCCAGTTTTTCGCCAGGATGCAAAGTAAAACTCAAATGTCGTAATGCCCATTTTTCGGATTCGGGATATTTAAAACCGACATTTTCAAAAACAAATCCTTGTTGGATGGGCCGAGGTATTTTTAAAGTGCTGTCTTCGTTTGATAAAAATGTCGATTTCATTTCCAAAAAATCGAAGAGATCGCGCAGATAAAGCGCCATTTCACCAATCCTAGAAAAGCGGTTCACAATAGCTTGCAAATAACCCTGCATACGGCTAAAAGAACCTGCCAAAAATGTCAAAGTACCAATACTGATCAAACCAATAATCGCCTGCCAAACCACAAAAACGTAAGCCGCATAATAACTGACAGTACTCAGCGCGCTAAACAAACTACCCCAAGCCGCACGGCGTACTGCCAATTTCCGATTGACCAAATAATATTCCTTGCTAATGCGCTCAAAACGTTTCGCCAAAAAATCTTCCAGGCCAAAAATTTTGATTTCCTTGGCTGTTTCGTTACTCGCTCCAATATAGCGTAAGTAGTCCAGTTCGCGCCGTTGTGGTGTCCACGAGCGAGACAGTGAATAGGAATCGTTGTTAAATTTTGTTTCCCCAATAAACGAAGGAATCACAGCCACAACCAAGATAAGAATCAACCATGGATTAAATGCCACCAAACCCAATGCTAAAAAAACAATCGTAATAATATCCTGCGCTTGGGTCAATACGAGTGTCATCAAAGCCGTTCTGCCGGCAGTTTGTGAACGTGCGCGTTCTAATTTATCGTAAAAAGTAGCATCTTCAAATTGGTACAAATCTAAAGTAGCAGCATGTCGAATAATGCGCACCGAGGAGTCATTGTTCACCAAATCGCTCAATAAACTATCGCTGAGTGTGATACCTCGCCCAAGCAGACTAGAGCC
>JAAFHO010000995.1 GCA_013297575.1 Chitinophagales bacterium | reverse complement strand
GCCCTATGAGAACCACCCAGTCTTCTTCCTACTACTGCTCCTTCCTCCACCAAGACCCAAAACCCCCAACAACCCACGCGTCAATTCACGCGCCACAGTACGTCCAACCTGTCGCGCCAATGGATTATCAATAACCTTTTCAATCATACCTTTCTCCTCCTTTACCGGACGGCGGCTCTGAGACGAAGTACTATCTTGAGGTGGTGCTGCTTCAGCGGCTTCCTGTATTTTTCCAGTTAAAATTTCGTAAGCACTCTCCCGATCCACCTCCTGATTATATTTACGAACCAACGAAGAATTATTAATAAAATGTTCTATTTCGGATGGCGATAAAATATCCATACGGCTTTGCGGAGGCCGCATCAAAGTATGAGCCAGCGGCGTAGGGATACCTTTTTCGTTCAAAACACTTACAAATGCTTCACCAATACCCAAATTGGTCAACAAATCTTCTGTTTCGTACCATTTAGTAATAGGGTAGTTCTCCGCAGCCAATTTGATGGCTTTGCGGTCTTTTGCCGTAAAAGCGCGCAAAGCATGTTGAATCTTTAGACCCAACTGCGCCAAAATGCTATCAGGAATATCCGTTGGATTTTGAGTAATAAAATAAATCCCAATCCCCTTCGAGCGCACCAATTTAATAATAGCCTCCATTTGTTGCATCAACGCAGCAGATGCCTCTTGGAAAACCAAGTGCGCCTCGTCGATAAAAATACAAAGTTTAGGCTGCTCCACATCACCTTCCTCAGGGAAAGAGGCATAGATTTCAGCCAACATTTGCAACATAAAAGTACTAAACAATTTAGGACGATCCTGAATATCTGTCAATCGAACGATATGAATAATACCGCGACCATTTTCATCCATTCGGCATAAATCGTCCACTTCAAAAGACAGTTCACCAAAAAACTGTTCCGCACCTTGTTGTTCCAATTCTACTACTTTGCGTAAAATAGTGCCAGCAGTAACTGCACTAAATTGGCCAAATTCTGCTTCGATTTCTGCTTTTCCTTCATTACTAAGGTATTGCAGCACCTTTTTGAAGTCCTTCAAATCCAGCAAAGGCAGGTTTTTATCGTCACAATATTTAAAAATAACAGCAACCACTCCACCTTGTGTATCATTGAGGCCAAGGATACGACTAAACAAAACGGGGCCAAATTCGCTGACAGTAGCCCGCAAACGCGCTCCTTTTTCGTTAGAAAGTGTTAGGAATTCGATGGAATTACCCGTAGCACGCCAAGTTATATTGATTTTAGTTGCGCGATCAGTAATTTTTGGGTTTTCGGTACCCGGCATTGCTATACCAGAGAGGTCACCTTTTATGTCCATCAGCAGGCTAGAAACGCCATTAGCGGCCAGTTCTTCTGCCAGTACTTGTAAAGATTTAGTTTTGCCAGTACCAGTGGCACCGGCGATAAGTCCGTGGCGGTTCATGGTACGCAAAGGTATTTTGACCTGTAAACCATCAATGGCTACGCCATCCAGCATGGCTGCGCCAAGTACAATAGAAGATCCAGAAAAAGTGTAACCAGCATTTATTTCTGCTGAGAAATCGTCAATTTTAGCCATTAATTAATATTTTAGGAGATGTTGACTGTTTCTAACGCATGAAGTAACAGGTCAACGTTTTAGGGCAGCAAAAGTAAGGTATGTTTTGATAAATTGTATTCAATTGAGCCAGTAAAAAGAAATTACCCTTTCTAATCTAGGTATTCGGTATTTTGTTGGAACTTTGCGTCTTATCCGTTAAGTATTTGTGTCCAAATACTTATTTGAAACAAACAAAAATTATGCAACTTAATCTTACCCGTGAATTGGTCTTTTTTGATCTGGAAACGACTGGTTTGAACGTCATACGCGACCGTATTGTCCAAATCGCATTGGTTAAAATCCATAAGGATGGTATTCAAACCTCCGAACTGACTAGTTTGATCAATCCAGGTATTCCCATTTCAGAAGAATCGATGGCCATTCATGGTATCACACCTGCTGATTTGCGGAACAAACCCACTTTTCA
>JAAFHO010000994.1 GCA_013297575.1 Chitinophagales bacterium | reverse complement strand
ATTTTCGCTCGGTGGGTTATCTGCTTTGGATATTGTTTGGTCTGAACCGGAAACCTTTGGTGGGGTAGGGGTGTTTTCGGGTGCATTATGGTGGCGTTGGTCGGACGTAGATCCGAACGACCCAGACGCGGACCGAATTATCCACGATATTATCCAGTATGATACAGAAAAGCATAGGCCGAATGACCAGTTTTTTTGGTTTCAAGCCGGCACCAAAGATGAAGAAGATGATCGGAACAATAATGGCGTTATTGATGCTATAGATGATACAATAGCCTGTATTGAAACTATTTTAGGACGCGGTTACCACACGGAGCAGGTACGGTATTTAGAAATAAAAGATGGTACGCATGATCCGGAAACGTGGGGACGCGCCATGCCAGATTTTTTGAATTGGATATTTAATAGGGTGGGAGGTGGATTAGAATAAAGCCATTTATTTACCTGTTTTTTAGTTCGGATTCAATCAAGCGCAAGCTATACTCTAAGTCAATACGGCTTTTGTACTGTTTGGTTAATAAGAAAATACCAGCAATACAAGCCACTAAGGAGAAAATAAGCCCCAATACTGCACAAATAGCTAGCCACACATTTTGGTAAGCATAAGCGCAGAAAAAAGCAGCCACCCACCCCAAAACGGTGCAGCCAATTAGCAAGTTAATCCGATTTCTGCGATCATAGTCTTTTAGTCGATCATGTGCTTGATCGTGTAATTCTAGCAAGTGTTCCGTGCTAAATTCTTTAGCGCCAATGGATTCCAGCAGATGAAATTCATCATTTGCTTCCCGTTCTAATTGTTCAAATGTTGACATAATATTAGGTTGAAAAATTACTTTTTTTCTGTTGTTGGTGTTGCAGTTGCATCAAAATTCATCTTGAATCCGATGCGTTGATTAGGTTCGGGGGCATCGTCGTCATAGTCTTCCCAATTCGTGATTTCGCTAATAAAGGTCTCTAAGTGTCTTAAAATGAAAGGCACTTTTATTTCTTCTGGGCGATAAATAGCGATCGTTTTTGGCGGCTGTTGCTGTCCATATTTTTCAATAAAAGGGTAATTGATTAATACCAAGACCTTTCCATTAAACAATTGCTGATATACCAAAGAGCCATTTTGCTTGATTAAATCGCGCTTAATACCTGCTGCAACGGGTTCGCCCAAGCCACTGCTGCCTGCACCCAAATTAAATACGACGGCCTCCAAATTCAGGATTTCGCTCCGAAGTTCCACCCTGCCTGCCAATCCCGATGTATCCGCTGCTGCTTGGAGTTGCTCCATGATCCCCTGCCGCAATTCCGATAGCCATATTGCCCTGTAATTGGTTGTGTTTTGCAATATTTCATGATACCGTTGGACGCGTTGTGTTAAACCACTATAATCTGTATCTACAAATGCCATAAATTTTTATAATAAGAATTAAAACTTTGCAAACGTACAAAACTATTTTACGATACTAAACCAATTATTGTGTTTATTGTTGATAGCCCTACCAGTATGGTATATATTTTCTCTTCATTTTTACTTAATCATTCAATAATGACAAAATTTAACGCTATTTTAGCAACACTTTTTATCGGTTCAGTAGCATTTACGGCTTGTAAAAACGATCCCAAAACAACGGCTACTACTGCCCCAAAAGGACCAGATACCCTCCAAATGGCACCTATACTCTCCGCGGATGGCGCTGCTACTTATACCGTAACGGATGGTACGGTTAATTGGTTGGGCAGCGACGCAACCAAAAGCCAACATAATGGTACAATTAAAGTAAAAAGTGGTGATTTTAAGGTAAAAGAAGGACAAATACTCAGCGGAAAGGTTATATTGGACATGACCTCACTTACTGATTTGGATTTGACTGATGCTGGCAAAAAGGAACGTTTAGAGGCACATTTGAAAGCACCAGATTTTTTTGGTGTGAATCAATATCCAACTGCAGAGTTTACTATTGAGGAAGTATTGCCCAGCAAAATGCCCGAATTTAACGCCGTTGTAGTAGGTACCCTTAAAATGAAAGACAAGACAGGGA
>JAAFHO010001003.1 GCA_013297575.1 Chitinophagales bacterium | reverse complement strand
CATTGGCTGGGTTAGAGGGATTTTTTGGTTGGATTATGGTCGCTAGCGGCTTGATCAAACGCCCTTGGGTAAATGCATACAACCTTACGCTCCATTTGACAATGGCATTGGTCATTTTTAGTTATCTGCTGTGGACTGCGTTTATTGCCATTCAGCCTAAAATAGAAACTGTTGTGCCGCAGCGCACCAAACGCTTTGGCTGGGTATTGCTAGGGCTTGCCTTTGTTCAGATCGCTCTAGGAGCCATGATGTCGGGCAGCAAGGCTGGTTTGAGTTACCCGACGTGGCCATCCATGAATGGGTCGTACCTACCGGCCATTCTGTTGGATTTAGCACAATGGCACCCGGATAGTTTCATACATTACGATGCAAACTCATTTATGCCGACATTTATCCAGTTTATGCACCGAAATCTGGCCTATATACTCACGGGTGTTGTTTTTTGGATGGTTTTGAAAAACCGCAACAATACTTCTGCCCCATTCCGTCAATCGCTTTGGGCTATGGCGGTTATGGTATGCATACAGGTATTGCTGGGTATTATTACCATTATCAATTGCAAAGCCAAAATACCAGTTGATCTGGGTGTTTACCACCAAGCGGGTGCAGTGCTGTTGCTTTGTACGATACTGTATATGAATTACAGGATGAGTAGTAAGGAGGCTTTGGTTTAGAATGTGACAATGAGATTGGACTGTATGCCGAGCAACCACATATTGCCTTTCACAAAGAGTGGTCCGGCTTCTTTGATGCGGAATGCTTGGGAAGAGTATTGAAATTTGGGTACTAAAGAAAAATCTAGGTTTTTGAGCAAGTTAGCCCTTAAACCTGCCTCTATCGCTATGTTTATTCGGGCTAGTCCATCATTAGCACCAAATATCTTTTCACGAACAGATGTTTGAGGTCTTCCTGTTGCCATATTAATAGTTGATAAAGGCATTTCAAATAATTTAAAAATATCAGGACCGAATTGTAAGCCAAATACCTTGCTTAGCCTATTCTTTTCCTTTGTGGTATAGCCCACACGAATAGGAATGGATACCGATTTATAGATATACTCGTAACGGTATTTGAATTCGGGATTTTTTTCAAAATTAAAAACACCTGTAGTCGATTTTTTTTCCGACTTGCACATTCCAATACCTATGGTAAAATTATTCTTAAATTTAAAATCATAAGATCCACCCCATTCATAACCATAGGCAGGGGTAAGTGGTTTTTTCCTATCATAGAAGGTTTGTGTTATTCCTTTGGTAAAACTAAGTTCTGGAAAATTAGTTACATTTACAATAGTGAATGCAGAGGTATAAGAAACAGAAAAACTGTGTCTTGATTGGGCTTGGATATTAGAGCAAGATAAGGTAATGAGTGTTATGACTAGAATAGTAAAATTAATTATATTTTTAATATATATCATATTTTTATGTTAAAGTATTTAAACTGCGATTTACTTTTACAAAAGACATTTAGATTTTAGTGATGAAATATGACTAACGTTCGGTCATTTCCCAATATCCTCTTTCTCTTATATCGTACCCTGTTAATCCCAATGCTGCGCATTCCATTTTCCATTTTTCTATTTGCCGACGTGAGCTTGTTTGGTCAAATATAAACAATGATGTTTTGTAATGCAGTAAACATTCTTGAATAGTAACTGGCGCACCTTTCCTGAGTAGCAATGCACTTGTTTCTATTTGGTTTATACGGTCTGATTGGATCGGTGCCTGCACGATAGATAGTGTAGCCACTGATGAATTTAAAATACAATTATTATTTAATGCACTGTATTTTAAATTATCCTGCTTTTTATCTCCAGTTCCATGCGTTGTATGTTGTACCCCCATTGCCCATCGGTGTCCTTGTGCAGCAAAAGTTTCTTGTTTTGCGCTAATACTATCTAAAAGAGTGATACGTTCTTTTCCTTCAAACAAATCAATCAAAGTACCTTTATTAATGCTGTAAATACAAATACTGTGTT
>JAAFHO010000993.1 GCA_013297575.1 Chitinophagales bacterium | reverse complement strand
ACCCAGCATCGTGGTATCAGTCTGAATACGTCTATAAACTATCCGCCACCGGCGATAGCATTTGGCAGCGTTATTTTATCCCTAATTGGGACTTAGCAGCGAATGAATCACAGTTATTTGATATTGGCGGAATAGGCGTTTTACCATCAGGGAGTGTCATTTCAGCGGGTTATATCGACAAACAAGGCCCCACCGGTATCCGCTCTTATCCTTGGGTCGTAAAAATGAACTCCGAAGGATGTATTGACTGGACAAGTTGCATTTCCAGCACCGAAGATCCTCAGCAGGACGCACCAACAGGCAAAATAAGCATCGTTCCAAACCCAGCCAGTACCGAAACCTATATCATACTACCTGATATACCTATGGCAAATGGACAATGGGTACTTTATAATTTTGCAGGAATGACCATTTCTAGTGGGAATTGGCAAAAATATGAACGATCGGTGCAGTTGTCCCTCGCAGGATTGCCCGCTGGCGGCTACTTTTTTGCGGTGCAGTTTGAGGACGGTTCGGTGCGTAGTGGCAAACTGGTGGTACAGCAATAATACCGTTTTAATAAAATAAAAAAAAAGCCCCTCGACTTTACAGCAGAACGGGCCTTGTTATCCTATCTTCTTTCACCTATAAATTTCTTTATTGAATACAAATTTAAAGGCATTGCCCTATATCAGTACCATATTTTTGTACCAACAGCCTATATTTAGGTCTGAATAGGGCAATTAGCCAATTGAATAGAATCGGATGATTCGATTTCCTCCTTTCGTAACTTTCCAGCAGCCGTCCAAATTCCCAGAGGGAATGTATGTTTATAGGCTGAATGGAAATCCAGTCCCAAATCCCAGAGGGATTGCATGTTATTTTGTGCGTTTTTTGCATAAAATACCTCCGAGATTTAGGCAATATACCCTATTCAGCCTATAAACATCTATTCCGTATGGGATTTTTTTTGAGGCGGCGGATAGTTCCCTACTTTCTATTCTACTTTACATACGCGAAAAATTGATAAAAAGTTTTTTGCTCTCCCAAAAAAGACGGACTTTTGCAGGGGAAAGGAATGATACTGGAATAAAATAAACATTTGATGCCCATCTTTTGCGTTCAAACCACACGTTTTTTGCGTTAAATAGCCCCACTATTCTCCTTAAAAAACACTTGTTTGACCACAAAATCTTGAACCTGAAATATTTACTTTATTCCAGTATCATTCCTAAACACAAACCGCCCTAATTATGCATAAAATCACCCTAGTATTCGCACTTCTTTTTGTTCTACTTGGAACCGTTGCCTCCAACGCCCAACAAGCCGTTTCTGAACGCACACCAAGTCAGATCACTCCCGCTCAGTACTTCCAAGGACGCTTAGAGCGCTTGTATAAAGCCATCGACGCTAAAGAAACTGGAAAGATCGCTCAATACGAATCAGATTTACTTGCTGCCATTCGTGAAAACATCAACTTAGCATCCGAAACAAAAGATGCCGGTGAAAAACAAAACTTTGCAGCACGCAAGGTTCAAATACTCAACAAATTCGAAAGTTTTTCTTTTGCCACCGCCGCCAAAGATGAATCAGATACGCACTTGGCGTTATTAGAGGAGTTTTTAGGCATGCTATTGGCCAAATAAACAACAAACATCATCATCATAATGGGAGAATCCATACCACTCGACGATTGGAAATCAGAGCAGGAAGAATGGCTCGAGGCACTCGAAGAAGTCTTAGAATCCGAAGGAAAAGGGCGCGCAGAAGAATTATTTCAGCGTTTGCGCTATTTATTGGCGCGTAAAGGAGCCGCTAATGGCGGAGCAGCCTTAAATACACCATATATAAACACGATCAGTCCGGACGACGAACCTGCCTATCCGGGCGATTTGGCCATCGAACAACGTATTGAAAATATCATTCGCTGGAATGCGCAAGCGATGGTACTTCAAGCACAAGATAAAAATCTAGCATTGGGGGGGCATATTGCCACTTTTGCCGCCGCTGCTACCATGATTGAAGTCCTTTTCAATCATTTCTTGCGCAAACGCTCCGCAGATTACGGCGG
>JAAFHO010000990.1 GCA_013297575.1 Chitinophagales bacterium | reverse complement strand
TGTGCAAGGGTTATTATCGCGCAAGATTATCCCTGCGTTGGGTGCTAACAAAGCGGTTACTTGGGGGCTATTTATGTATGGCGTTGGTTTTGTGTTGTTTGCGTATGCCACACAAGGCTGGATGATGTACGCCTTTATGATCCCATTTGGTTTGGGGGGTATTGCCGGGCCTGCGCTTCAAAGTATTATTTCCAACCAAGTACCCCCCAATGCACAAGGCGAATTGCAGGGCGGTCTGACGAGTTTGATGAGTCTTACTTCGATCATTGGGCCATTGGTGATGACCAATTTATTTTCCTATTTTACACAAGAAAATGCGCCGATCCATTTCCCGGGCGCACCGTTTTTGCTGGGTGCAGTGCTGACGTTTATGAGTTTGATTTGGGCAAAGGTGTCGTTGGGGAAGCCGCGGAATTGAGGGGGACTTAAACACCGCCATCGTCCTCTTTTGCTGTTGGCCTACTCATAAACTCCACCACAGGCGGCACTTCCATTGCGTCCTCATTTTGTGCTCGTCCGCGCAATATATTCAATATGCCTCCGCCCAATAAGCAAAAGAGTGCGCTCCAATAGGCCAACGCAAAATTCACCGTAATAATGGCCATACCATTACCTGCTTTTTTTACTTCATTGGAAAGGACAATTTGCATCACAAATAGGGCAATTGCGCCCAAAACACCGGCATAACCGCTAAAAATGGCCGCATTTTTCACCTTTAAGAACGAAAATAACAAGCCGACGAGTGCCGCAATAAGTGCCGCGATGGCGTAAGGGTTGGCAGGAATATTTTGGCTACCTTGTTTGATATTGGGTAATGCAGGTGCGTCGCTATCAATATCTCGTTCTTCTTCCCCTTTTTCTTCTTTTAATTCTTTGGTTAATTTATTGAGTTCGCCGATCATCCCAGATTCCGCAAATGGATTTATTTCACTACCCGTTACCAATTCAAAACCAGTAAGGGACGCGATGGGCTGCTTGGAGCAACTCAGTTCACAAAAGGTAAAAAAGAAAAATAAGATGGCCAGCACATACAACGATGGCGAAACCATGCCATTTTGTACTAAAGCCGCTGTGCCTGGAATCTGGATCGTTATGTTTTTTGATGTACTCATGGGTGGTGTTTTTTTAAGAAGCATTTGACGGCGCAAGGTAAGTGAAAAACAGGAACTTTTTTGGCAAGAAATTTGTTGGTTTATTGCTTTATTCATAAAAATCAAAAAAAACGTTTACCATGAAAAAAACATTATCCATCCTGCTTTTTGCAATTTTGTTCCCGATTGCCATGATGGCACAGTTGAAGATTGAACTGTCTGATTTAGTTTTTCACAGCACTTACGAAAAGCAATGCTTTACGGCTATCAACCTTCAACAATCTGCTAATATAAAAAATACACTTGCTTTATTGATGGCAGGAAATCCCCAAAATGGAGAAAAGGAACTCCTCGCTGCCCAACAAAAACTAGATTTGATTATCGCGGATTTAGAAAAGGAGAAAATTGGTGAAAAAAAACTCAAAAAATCTGCCAAGATTATCTTTGATCGGGTGCATTCCTATTTGCGTTTGTATAAAGAAACGGCACATTTTGATCAAATTTTCAATGATGGTACTTACAATTGCCTCACCGCCTCTGCACTATATGCCTTTATTTTGGAGCATTTTGACATCCCTTATGCACTGATTGAAATGCCAACTCATGTTTTTGTCCTCTTGGATCCAGGCGGTGAGAACATTGGATTAGAAACCACCGACCCCAAAGAAGGTGTCTTTCGATTGGATAAAAGTAAAATAGTGGCTGAACTACGCCAAAAAAAAATGATATCGGATGAGGAGTCTCGAGGAAAAACGGACGAGGAGGTATATGATACTTATTTTAAGGAAGCGCAAATCAAAATCAATTTAAACCAATTGATTGGCTTGGCTTACCACAACTTTGCTATCGAAAAATTGAATGAAAAAGCATTTAAAGCATCCATCGAATATAGCGAAAAATCACTCTTCCTATACCCTAATGAGGACAGGCAAATAATCCGTATGACTGGTTTGAGTGCGCTTA
>JAAFHO010000991.1 GCA_013297575.1 Chitinophagales bacterium | reverse complement strand
CTACTTGGTCGCTGTTTTGGTTACCGGATTCCCATTTCAATAATCCTTCTTTGTTTTCCACAATTACGCCATCACTACCGCTTTCCAGTACTGCCGACCAGTAGTAGTTATCCGGTACAAAAATTCGGACATCTACCTTTTCTTGGCAGCCATCAAACCCACTTTGTTTGGTTTTGATCACTTTGCGTTCGCGTACTTGGGTGGCAATAGTGACCTCTTTTTCTTTACGCTCAAAGGCAAATTTGTATCGCCCCAATTCGACAAAATAATTCAATATTTCGGGGCTAGCATCGTATAATTCAATATTTACCTCAGTAAGTACCGTATTGCCAGCCCAAGCGATCACCTCAACATCCGTAAAACCCACCAAATCCAGTACCACCGAAGCCGCCGAGTCGATCTCGAATGGCTCGTAAATGGTACGTTTCATTTGTGCAGATAAGACATTGCTAATGAGGCTCGTACAAATAATAATTGATAGAAAAAAAATACGTAACATAATATATGGTTTGGCTTTTGATAGACATTATACAGAATTAGGGTCGTAATGCTGAAATGAGGAAATTTTTGTCAAATCAAGGCAAATTTTGCAGTCGAAATGGGTTGTTTTCGGCGAAAAATTTAACGAAAATTTGGCGAAAATTAACCATTCTCAGCATACGAAACTAATTCTGTATAATGTCTAATATACAATGGTTACTTAATCGCGCATACCAACATGGCTTTACCTTCAATAAATCCCTCTAAGGTATCCCCTTTTTGCACAGGCCCTACACCCGCAGGCGTACCTGTGTAAATCATATCCCCTTTGTGGAGGGTAAAATATTTGGAAATATAACAAATAATGGTGTTGAAATCAAAAAGCATATTTTCTGTATGGCCATCTTGCACTACTGTTCCATTCTTTTTTAATTGAAAATGAATATTTGCGGGGTTGGGCAATTCCTCTAAGGGGATCCATTTGCTTAAAGGCGCAGAACGGTCAAATCCTTTGGCAATTTCCCAAGGCAATCCTTTAGCCTTCTGGCGGTCTTGTATGTCACGCGCCGTAAAATCAATACCAAAGCCTACTGCATCGTAATAGCGGGAGGCAAATTCGGGTTGCACCGAACGACCATTTTTGCATACTCGAAGTACTATTTCGCCTTCAAAATGCAGATTTTCGGTATAATCTGGATAGTATAGGGGCTTATTATTGACCAATAAAGCCGTATTGGGTTTCATAAATACCACGGGTTCGCCCACTGGTACGGGATTGTTCAGTTCTTTGGCATGATCCGCGTAATTGCGGCCGATACAAAATATTTTCATGTTAATTTACTTAAATGAGCCACAAAGAACGCTGTTTATTGACAAAAATTGAAACCAAGACGTATATATTTGCCGCTCATAGCATTCAACGAGAAATACTGATCACTTGTAAACCCATTAAATCTCTTTTTTACCCAACTACTAGCAGCAAAAACACGTGTACGCTTCAATATTATTTAAATTTCATTCCTTATCATTAACCATAACATTTTTCATCTATGAAATACATTATCACCACACTATTTTTATGCCTTTATTGTAACCTTATTGCCCAAACAGAAGATGCGCCCAAATTAACCTTCTCTGGGTATGTAGAAACATATTATTGTTACGATTTTGACCAACCCCAAGGCGGAGAGCGTCCTTCGTTTCTCTACAATTTTGATCGACATAATGAATTTAATGCCAATTTAGCGTTGTTAAAAGCAACCTACCAACATAAAAATGTGCGGGGTAATGTTGGATTAATGGCTGGCACTTATGCCCAATCTAATTTAGCCGTTGAGCCAGACCTTTTAGAGCATATTTACGAGGCTAATGTTGGCTTTAAAATATCTAAAAAACAAAATATTTGGATCGATATGGGGGTTTTAAATTCTCATATAGGCTTTGAAAGTGCTATTGGGAAAGATTGTTGGACACTCAGCCGTAGCATCATCGCCGAAAACTCGCCTTATTATGAAACGGGTGCGAAGTTGAGTTATACCAGTCGCAATGAAAAATGGTTTTTTGCTGGGTTCTTG
>JAAFHO010000989.1 GCA_013297575.1 Chitinophagales bacterium | reverse complement strand
TCGCTTGTGCAGCATCTTTGGTAGAACCAGAATTACCTGTCGTAAAGGACAATTGTGGTATTATCTTAACTCCAAATGGCCCAAAAATCGCTGAAACACCTGAATGTGAGGGTGATGTAACTTATACATACACCTATACGGATTGTGAAGGCAACACGCATGATTGGGTTTATACTTACACCATTGAATATGAAGACTTTACTTTGCCTGAGAATGGAGAAAGTACGATCGCTTGTGCAGCATCTTTGGTAGAACCAGAATTACCTGTCGTAAAGGACAATTGTGGTATTATCTTAACTCCAAATGGCCCAAAAATCGCTGAAACACCTGAATGTGAGGGTGATGTAACTTATACCTATACATACACGGATTGTGAAGGCAATACGCATGATTGGGTTTATACTTACACCATTGAGTATGAAGACTTTACTTTGCCTGAGAATGGAGAAAGTACGATCGCTTGTGCAGCATCTTTGGTAGAACCAGAATTACCTGTCGTAAAGGACAATTGTGGTATTATCTTAACTCCAAATGGCCCAGTAGTATCTTCAACGCCAGTATGTAAGGGTGATGTAACTTATACCTATACATACACAGATTGTGCAGAGCATTCACACAACTGGGTTTATACTTATACCATCAACGATAATATCCCACCAGCATTAGCCAACGGCGATTTCCCTTGCAGCAGTTTAGACACTACAAACCTAAACCAATGCCTAGCAGACGCACAAGAATTCAACGGAACATCACTTATTGAAGATGTAAAAAAACTGTACCAAGACAATTGTTCTGAAGTAACAGTTACGCTATCAAATAGAATTCTTGGTGAAAAAAGTTCAGATTGTGATTGGTCATTTACTTACGAATTTACCATAACTGACGACTGCGAAAATTCAACCACCTGCTCCGTAGTTCGTAGCGGAGGTGACCAGACCCCGCCCAAAATCCTTTCTACTTTTTCGGCCAATGAACCTGATATTAATGGCTATGCATGTGGAGATACCATTAGAGTTTCAGCAGGACCAAGCACGTGCTTTGCAACACGTACCATCGCAAAACCTATCTGGGAAGACGAATGTGATAGTGACTTTAAGGTATTAACCGGCCAGTCTGCAAGTGGCGGTGTTACCCTTTCTAATTCTGGTGACTTTGTCTCCGGCAATTTCCCAGGCGGTTCAACTACTGTAACCTTCACAGGTGTTGATAAATGTGGTAATACAGGCTATTGCACACTAACCATTATTGTTACCGACCAAGTAGCACCTACTATTGTTTGCCCAACAAATATTACTGTTGAAGCCAACAACACAGGCTGTACCGCCAGTAATGTGAACTTAGGTCAGCCTTTTGCCAACGATAATTGTCCAGAATTTATGGTGACAAATAATGCGCCTACTACTTTCTCAACAGCATCGCTAACCACAGTAACATGGACCGTGACGGATATTGGAGGCAATACTGCCAACTGTACACAAACAGTTAAGGTGATCAAAACGCTGGTAGCATCCGCAACAATAACTACTCCAATCGCTTGTAACGGAGGAGAGGCTACTGTAACTGCAAGTGCTACTGGTGGAACTGCTGCCACTTATCTTTGGTCGAATAGCCAAACAACCGCTGCTGTGACTGTTACAGCAGGCACTTATACGGTTATAATTACAGATACAAATGGTTGTACGGCTTCAGCAACAGTAATCGTAAGCCAGCCATCGGCGTTATCTGCAACGACCAATAGCAGTAACCCAACTTGTTTTGGTTTCTCCAATGGTAATGCTTCGGTCACTGCAACAGGCGGCACTACTCCTTATACATTTGAATGGAATTCATCGCCTACGCAAACTGGCCCTGTCGCATTTAATGTGCCTGCTGGTACTTATACAGTCACCATTACAGATGCTAATAAGTGCACCAAGACGGCCAGTGTAACACTAACGGCTCCGGCGGCATTAACAGCATCAGCCATGTCAACACCGATTGCGTGCAATGGCGGAACATCCACAGTAACCGTTACTGCAACAGGGGGCACAGGGGTAATAACGGGTACAGGCACTTTCGAGA
>JAAFHO010000100.1 GCA_013297575.1 Chitinophagales bacterium | reverse complement strand
GCGGCTGTAGTACAAGTATTGTTACAAGTGAGTAGTCCGTCGCTCAGTGGGGCTGCGCCACGTGCGTGACAAATTCCTGCAACCACTGGAGCGGCCATGGATGTACCGCTTAACGTTTTGTAACCACCATTTTTGTAAGTAGAATATACTTTTTCGCCAGTGGCTACCCAATCCACAGCCTCGCTACCCCAGTTGGAGAACGATGCACATTTTTGGGTGCAGGTCATGGCACCTACTGTGAGTATTCGATCGCCATTGATACAGGCAGGTCGTACTTTAGTAGCATCGCAACCATCATTACCTGCTGCAATACACACCCAAACGCCTTTTTTTCCGAGGTTACGAATGGCATTCCGATAAGTAATTAGGCTATTTTCGCAATTTGTGCCAACTACACTTGAAAAACTTAAGGTGGCTACGTCATTTACTTGACATTTTTGGGCGATATGGTTGAGGCCATTGATAATACTGATAGAACTACCCAAGCCTGAATCAGCCAATACTTTTATCGGCACTACTTTGGCACCAGCCGAAACACCTACTGTTCCAATCCCGTTGTTTTTAGCCGCTGCAATACCAGCAACGTGTGTGCCGTGTCCATGTATGTCTTCTATGGTTTGTCCGTTTACAAAAGATTTGGCGTAATTTGGATCGGTGATTACATTGAGATCGGGGTGGTCGGTGTCGATACCCGTATCCATGATCCAAATATACGTAGTTTTGGCATCACCCACATCAAATCCTCCTGCATTGGTAATAGCGCAAGGAGTCACCTGTCCAGATGGCGGGGTACTTTCTGGTTCTTCCAGCGGTTTTTCCAGCACAAAAGTTATATTTTTTTCTATTTGTTCTACATCTGGGTTGCTTCGAATAATATTTGCTTGTTCGGGGCTTATGCTTGCGGCAAATGCGACTACAATATCTACGCATTCAAAGAGCAGGGATTGCTCATTGATACCGAGTTTAGAACGCATATTGCGCAATTGGCCGAGTTTTTGACTACGCATGGCCTCCTTTTTTTGGTATCGTTCCAGTCGGTTATCTGTTTCCTGTTCAGCAACCAATACCAGTGGTTGTATCGCTGTTTCTTTGATGGTAATGATATAGTCTTCGTTTGGTCCATCGTTTTGGGCATTTAATACCCCAATGGCTAGGGTGAAAAAAACGGTTAGAAAAACATTGAAATTCATGATAAAAAATTGATAATGAGTTTATTGCCTACTCTTTTAAACGCTTTTCGGCTGCGGCGACTGGTGTTTTATATTACTGTTATGTTTTGTGTATTTTGATTCGGGGGGCTACCAATAACAAATACGTAGCCCCCCTACTCAAAAATATCACCGTGAATGATCTTATCCAATTTGTTCCCGAAGCATTTCGGCAACCACTGCTAGTAAATAAATTTTATTCATAATAAAAATTTTACTTTACAGTATATTTAAGCGCATTTTTCGCGATCATCAGGAGAAAGAAGCCCACTAACTTACATCAGTGGGGTTCTTTCTTATTCCAACTTCCTCTTTTGGAAGTAATACCTGTAAACGGACGTAATAAAATTCGCTCAACTTCTGTGATTTGTTTACTTGCTCTGATTTCTGGTACAAATATGTGGGCATTCGTTTTCGCCCAGCAAGGACATTTTTACACTTTTTGGACAGGGCAAATTTGGGTTTTGAGCCTTATTTTTTCTGTTTATTTTTGGGTAAGTACTTCATTGTCAGTTTTTTATATTTTATTTAGACTTGTTTTTTTCTGCCTTTTTTGTAGTATATTTTTAAAGGAAAAAAGATTAAAAAAAGATAAAAATCTAAATTTTAGTGGAGCGGGAGTTTTTAAAGGAACGAGATTTATAAATTTATTTTTTATATTGGAGGTTTTTTCGGAAATTTGGCACGATTATTTATTACTTGTATTTATACCCTTACAGGGTTAACTATAATCTTACATTAGCATAAGTTTAAATAACTTTACCCTCTGACAATATTATGTTTTCAAGTTCAAAAGACAAAAAACCGGCCAGTCCGGTATCCTCCCTGCCCAATGCAGGTGACAAAGACGCACAAACCACAGTAATTGCTAAAGGCACTGTGATCGAAGGCAAGTTTATGTGTACCGAAAATGTCCGCTTAGACGGTAGCGTGAACGGAGAAGTGCGCGTGGATAAACGTTTGGTAATGGGCGATGGTAGTTCAGTTACAGGCAATATTTTTGCCCGTGATGCCTCTATCAAAGGCCGTATCAAAGGCGATGTAAATGTAAAAGAAGCTTTGCATTTGATGGATTCTGCTATTATCGAAGGCAATATTAGTGCACGCACCATGATTGTGGATGAAGGTGCGCGTTATAATGGCTCATGTAAAATAGGCGAAACATCGGGTAAAGTGGTTGCTACTGCTTAGTCCCGGAGCTTAGATTATTTTCACTTTAAAGCCGCCGCTTTAATACCTCTAAGGTATTGAAGCGGCGGCTTTATTTTATGATCAATTAACACACAACTCAATTCGCTATGATGAACCTATTTTTGTTTTTTAAGTATTCGTCTTACCTTTGGGTCGAAAGCACATTAATATTATTTTACTTTTTAGATTAAACAACCTTATAAATTATGTATCGCAAATGCAATCTACTTATTATTAGCACTATTTTGCTACTATTCTACAACGATACTATATGTCAATCCTCTATCATTTATCAACCCGCAACCACAAATTATTCCTATTTTCCAGATAATATTCTGATCGTTCGAAAGAGGCTCGACCGAGATTTAAAAGAGATACCCAATATGATGCGGAAAGGTATTGGCAAAGAATACGATATACGAGCGAGGGATCTCATTCAAAAATTAGAAGCTAAGGAATTTATGAGTGATTCTATTTGGCTCGGTTTTTTCAACGGTATTCTTAATGAAATATACAAAGGTAATCCTGGTATTCCTCGGTACGAAATCAATATGTTGATTGGTCGTTATGAACCGGCTAATGCGTTTAGTATTGGTGAAGGTAGTATAGTATTCCATCTTGGTTTGTTGCCTTATTTGAGCAGTGAGAGCGAAATAGCCGCTATTCTGTGCCACGAACTAGCGCATTATCAGGCCAATCACAGCAATAATTTTATCAAAGAATACTATGATTTTCTGTATTCGGAAGAGATTCAGGGTAGATTGAAAAAAATTTCTAGATCAGGGTACAATAAGACCGCTCGTGTTATGGAAATTATGAAAAATATGATGTATGATAATAGTAGGCATGGGCGCTATAAAGAACTAGAAGCCGATTCTTTGGGGCTAATTTATCTCAAAAATACACGCTATGATTCATATTCTTGCCTAACAGCGTTGGAAAAATTAGATAAAATAGATAGTGTGACTTGGCCTTTAATTCCCTACAAAACATTGTTCGATGCCCCACAATTTCCATTTAATGATGCCTGGTTGGCTAGTTCTAAATCTTCTGTTTTATTGGCACAGGGCAGTATAATTGACGATAAGTGGGATACAGACTCACTGAAAACCCACCCTGATTGTATCAATCGGATTGCTGCAATAAAGAGGCAAATGGGTCAACCCACAACGGGGAGGCTTAATCTCTTAGAAGGCTCCCCTTTTGAGGTGTTTAAACAAAATAGTTCATATGAGTTGGTGGAAGGATTGATGGATGCGAATGAATATGGGCGCTCATTGTTTCGTGCCTTGGTCATGTTGAAGGAAAAACCCGATGATATATATTTGAAATCTGCTGTTGGTATTGCTTTGTACCAGATTTACAAACATCAGAAAGACCATAATCTACGGTACATATTATCGTTGCCTGACCCTGATTTTACAGAAGAGTATAATCGTTATTTACAGTTTTTTAATAATCTAAGATTGAGAGATTTATCTAAAATGGGCTACTATTATTGTTTTAATCAATTGGAGCCATATAAGACCGAAGAATACCCTATGCTTGCTTTAGCCTTATCCCAAAAAATGATAAACCAAGAGGAGGCGTTCCAACAGCAAAAAAATATTTTTTTGGAAACGTTTCCAAATAGCAAACTCATTTTTTACCTAAAATAATATATTAGTTTATGCAAAGCAAGATTCGTATTGTCCTTTTTTTACTCTCATTTATTATTAATTATGACGCATCATTTGCTCAAAAACGCACTTTTGGCGACTTCAATGTAGTACAATTGCGTAACCTGATACCCATTAAGCACCACGATGAAGTAATTGGTTATTGTATGTTTTACTATATTGACGATGCAAAAGAAATGTATAAGGCAAATTACAAAATTATATTGCTGGATGCCGACCTAAACAAGGTGGCGGAAAAAGAAATTGTACATTTGTTAGCCATTAGTCTCTATGAAGTGGCCTATAATGGCACTCATTTGTTATTGGTATTCCTTAATTCAAGAAATAAATTATTGGATTATTTTCAATACGATTTAAAGTTGAACGAGCAATCCAAGTGTACTGTCAACTTGACAAACAGAGAAGTAAGTTTTCAGTACGCCGGATTTCCATTTTTATTGATTTCCCCACATATAGTACCCTTTGAGGATGGATTTGCAATGTATTCTTTTTTAAGAAAGCATGGCAAACGGAAATATCGCATTACCTATCTATCTAATGAAGGAAAAATATTGTGGGTGCAGGAAAATGCTAAAGAGGAAAAAAAGAAAGATGTACTTCCTGTGTTTTTGGCAGCCAATAAGGACATTGCCCTAAATGTCATGCGTTCTGATGTGGTTAACGGTTTTCAATATAAAGCCTATAACCTAAAAACAGGAAAAAATGTATTCCTTAAAGAAATTCTCATAGAAGGCAAAAAGACAAGGGCGATGGAGGCCTTAGTGGATTCAGTCGGAAATTTTATGGTTGGTGGTTTGTTTTTTGAAAATAGAACAGATAGCATTGGGGAATATCCTCAAGGCTTTTTTATGGCAACTATTGACCCTACTGGGAATCTTTTGCGCCATAAATTGTATCAATGGGCCGATATTCAAAAAGACAAAATAGGGTTGGATACCAACGGGAAATACAAAGAAAATGGCAGTTTGGTGATCGTTAAAATGAAGGCACTTCCCAATAGTCATTTCCTCCTAATAGGCGAATGTCTTGAGGCTGAAATTGGTGGTGTGTTTACATCGCATATTTCTGCGAATGATTTAATATTGCTAGAAGTCGATCAAGCATTTAATATTATTAATGCTCACGTAGAGGAAAAGCGAAGTAACAGAAGCTCAGCTTTAATTAGTAGATCCTCTCTTACCAATATTTCCGCCTTTGAAAAACTTGCAAGTAATTCGAGTGTAGTGGATTATAAGGATATTCATACCGATTCCAAGGGGTTCAGTATTTTTTATCGAGAACAAAAAAAGATAGATGAAACAGGAAAGTTTTGGAAGGTATTGTCGCGTCAATATGAAGAGCAAGAATACCTTACCGATAGGATTCAACTCGAAACACAAGCAGATAACACCGATATTCTAACTGCAAAAGCAGGTCATCTTTTATTTGTAGAGTACTTTGAAAAAGATCGAAAATTGAATCTCCGGTTGGAGAAATTCAATTACTAAGGTCATCCCCTAAAAGCGGTATTTTTAAAATGTCTTCCAAGTTTGGCCTGCTAATTGTATTACAGTGCTTACAAACTCCCTTTTATAGGTATTAGACTTGTTGCGGCGAAAGGCTGTCTGGTCAAAAATTGATCTTTTTCGCCTGCTTTTCGGCTATTTTGTAATCCGTAACGATGCTACGAATTACAAAATGAGCCTCAATCAGTCAAAAAATCTCTAATTTTATGCCTCAGACGCTCCCGCCGCAACAAGTCTATTATTCAATCCCCTCAATATTATTTTTTATTTATTTGGATATTATTTTAAATAAAAGACGAAATTGCCCAACCTTTGTTCGTGTTTTTCCGTATCCAATTTAAACAGAAATACAAACTATTTTAATTTAATCCATTTTCCCAAGACAGTATTCCCTTAGGAATGGTGTTGGAATAAAGGTACAAATTCAGGCTTCAGATTTTGGTCTCAGATTTTCTGTTTTTTTGCGTGAATAGCCGACCTATTTAAGTAGAAAAAGAGGAAATATGAGGGCAAAAGATGTGCATCAATCTGTACCTTTATTTCGACACCATTCCTTAACTGTCCAGTATAACTAAAAAACCAACGATCAATGAGGCTGTGCATATTGCCTTTGTTTCGTTTTCAATTTACCGATTTACAGTTATGGCCTCGTTCTACCCACGGCAGGGTAAGGTATATTGCTTTTTTAGTATTTCGGTACTGCTTTTTTATAGTTTAATCTTTAATCTCATGACAAGAATTTTTACAACAATCAAAAGAGTTTTATTACTACTGGTATTGGTTTCACTGACCAGTTTTTTAAAGGGACAAGCGCCCATCATTACGTGTTCGGGTATTACAGTTACGCACGGTGACCAATCTACTAACGATCCATTACTGTGGAATGCTGCCGTTTGGTGGGATCCGTTGTTGAATTCCAAAGATATGGCTGAAAACGCCGTTCCGCTGGAAATTACGATCACAGATACTTGTACTGCAAGCACCTTAAAGGTAAAGTATGTCCTTTATCTGGATTTGGACAACAATGGCAGCCAAGAAACCCGCGTGGATAGCGACACTTTGCCTGCGGCTAATACCATACATTACAATAATAATGGGCTTTTAGTAACTGCTGGCGAACAACGAAAATTTGATTTTAGACCCGTTATATTGGCAGATAAATACCGTTTTGATCTACTCTTGGAGGCAGTATCCGCTTCAGAACGCAATGCGCAATTAGTATGGAGATCCTCGGCAACATCTACGAATATGGCGCAATTACCCCATGGAACACATAAAATAAAGTGGCAAGTGACCAATGGATGCGGACAGCAATCTACTTGTGAATATACCTTTATTGTTCGCGATGATCAACCGCCTACGGTGACATGTATTAATGGGTTACAATTTAATTTTGGGGGTGGTAATTCAGGGCTAGGGTCATCTTTTTTATGGGCTAGTGACTTCCTGAATACTATTGATGATAATTTAACACCCGGCCCAATGGTAAAGTTAGCCATTAGAAAATCTGGTACGGGAACAGGCTTTCCTACCAATGCTGATGGCACGCCCCAAACAGGAGTAATCTATAATTGCCTGGATAAAGGTATAAATACTGTAGAACTTTGGGCAAAAGACAAAGCCGGAAATACGGCATTCTGCGAGGCATATTTCTTACTCAAAGATGGCAACAGCTATTGTTGGATAGACTACTTTATCAAATTAGGCATTATTAAAAACGAATTAGATCAAGGAATTGAAGATGTTTCTGTTTTGACAGAAAATTATACCCAAATAGGGGTACCTTTTTTTCCTATACCTGCTGCGATGACAAGTATGAGTGGTTATTACCACATTACTAATGATATACCATACGGCCCTTTGGCTACCATACGGCCAGTATTAGAATTAGATCCACTCAATGGCGTAAATATTTGGGATTTGATCCTCATTAGCCGACATATTTTAGGATTAACGCCTTTAGTTTCGCCTTATAAATTGATATCCGCAGATGCCAATCAGTCGGGTACCGTAACCACTTTTGATATTGTTGAACTTCGGAAACTTATTCTGGGGACTTATACTAAATTACCTAATAACAGTAGTTGGCGGTTTGTGGACAAAACACAGGTATTTACGAACCCAGAAAACCCGTTTGCAGATACTATTCGGAGTTATCTTCCCTTAGCCACGAATATATACCCACCTAGTGGTATACATATTTATTTCGACTTTACAGGTACAAAAATAGGAGATGTGGACAATACTGCTATTCCCAATGGCTTTTCCGCACCCACAGAAGACCGTACGGAAAAAACCACATTCATGTTTCAAGATCAAAATCTCCAAGAAAACGAAGTCGTTTCCTTGCATTTCGCCGCAGCGTCCAATATTGAAGGGTATCAAATGACGCTTGATTTAGCGCAATTTGAATTGCTGGAAATTATACCACAAAACGAGTTGACAATGGATAATTTTGCGGTCTTTGAGCAAGCACTCACGATGGTTACCGAGCAGCCGAATCAGGGTTTCGACCTGCGTTTGCGCGCCAAACAGGCTGGCCAATTGAGTAGTATGTTGGCGATAAATGACAAAATTACCCGTTCGGTGGCTTTTGATGCCGGTGGCCTTTCCAAAGGTATTGCTTTACATTTTAATCCCATTCAAAAAGAGACCATCCAACTCAATCAAAATGTGCCAAATCCGTGGAATTCATCTACTAATATCAGGTTTTATCTGCCCGAAGCCAATACTCCGGTTACCTTTACGGTAGTAGATGAAATAGGGCGCGTTGTTTATACTACCACCAATACGTATGCTGCTGGTTATCAGTCTATTACACTGGATGAAAGTATGCTGCCACAAGCGGGTATGTACTGGTATTCTTTGACCACGTCTAAGGATAAACTGGTACAAAAAATGGTTAAATTTTAGTCCTTTTCATAAGATTTAAATCTTCATTTATCAAAAACATAAAATTTTATTCAAATGATCCGAATATTTACAACAATCACAAAAGTAATTTTCCCTTTACTGGTCTTGGTTTCCCTCACCAGTTTTTTACAAGCGCAAGTCCCCGTCATCACTTGCCCAGGTACCACGGTCACTTACGGCGATCAATCTAATAACGAAGCGCAATTATGGAATGCCATGTCTTATTGGGACCCAATTGTTTCCACACATGATTTAGCGGAAAATGCCGTTCCGTTAGAAATTAATATAACAGATATATGCACAACGGGCACGTTAAAAGTGAAATATATTCTTTATTTGGATTTGGACTATAATGGCAGTCAGGAAACCCGCGTGGATAGCGATACTTTGCCAGCGGCCAATACCATTCATTACAATAATAAAAACATTGCAGTAACAGGAGGTACCCAATGGCAGTTCGATTTTAGACCTGTTGCAGTTGCCAACAAATTCCGTTTTGACCTGCTTGTAAATACTGTTTCACCCACCGAGAAAAAAGCACAATTGGTCTGGAGGTATTCACCGACTGCAACTACTTTGGCGCAATTGCCTTATGGTACGCATAAAATAAAATGGGTGGTGACGAATGGCTGTGGGCAGCAGTCTACTTGTGAATACACCTTTATTATACGGGATGAAAAGCCGCCAGTAGTAATATGTATTAATGGTTTGAGTGTCAATCTGCAGAATATTAGTGGCGGCACTGTTCAACTATATGCTTCTGATTTTTTACAATACACAGAGGATAACTATACACCTGCTACTAAATTGATTATTGGCATTAGGAAACAAGGCACAGGAACGGGTTTCCCTTCCGATTCCACGGGGACTCCCAAAATATCGGTTCGGTACAATTGTAGTGAACTGGGTACCAATTTAATAGAACTGTGGTCAAAAGATAAGGCTGGTAACGTAAGTGCTTGTTCGACGTATGTTTTAATTCAGGATAATGGGAATTTTTGTACTGGGGCTCCTGTGTATAGTGGCAAAATTACGACCGAACTATCCGAGGGTATTGAAGATGTACAAATACAACTAGAGAATGTTAGTAATGGTGTTCCTATCATTGGAGGCCCAATCCCTGTCCTCACCAATGCTGACGGGTATTACACACTGCCTAGTGGCCTTCCATTTTCTAGCACTACTAGAATTGCCCCTTTGCTCGATTTAGATCCATTAAATGGTGTAAATACTTGGGATTTGATCCTGATCAGCAGGCATATTTTGGGTTTAGAGCCACTCACAACCCCTTATAAACTCATTGCCGCCGATGCCAATAAATCGGGAACTGTAACTACATTTGATATTGTTGAAATACGTAAACTCATCATTGGTAGTTTTCAGAAATTTCCATCCAACCATAGTTGGCGTTTTGTGGATTCCGGTCAGGTATTTTCAAATTCACTTAATCCTTTTGCCGACGTGATTCGCGAGACCATTAATATTGGAAACCTTCCTTTTAGTATAGCCTATAATTTTATTGGAGCAAAAATTGGCGATGTGGACAATACGGCCCAACCTCATGGCTTTTCTACACCCACAGAAGACCGAACTGCAAAAACCACCTTCACGTTCCAAGATCAAAATCTGCAAGAAAATGAGAGTGTTTCCCTGCATTTCGCCGCAGCGTCGAATATTGAAGGGTATCAAATGACACTTGATTTAGCGCAATTTGAGTTACTGGAAATTATACCACAAAACGACTTGACGATGGATAATTTTGGCGTGTTTGAGCAGGCCATTACGTTGGTTACCGAGCAGCCCAATCAAGGTTTCGACCTGCGTTTGCGCGCCAAACAGGCTGGCCAATTGAGTAGCATGTTGGCGGTAAATGACAAAATTACTCATTCAGTGGCTTTTGATGCTAGTGGTCTTTCCAAAGGTATTGCTTTACATTTTAATCCCATTCAAAAAGAGGCTATCCAACTCAACCAAAATGTGCCAAATCCGTGGCATTCCGCCACCAATATTGGGTTTTATCTGCCCGAAGCAAATACCCCAGTTACCTTTACAGTCGTAGATGAAATGGGGCGCGTTGTTTATACTGCAACCAATACATATGCTGCTGGTTATCAGTCTATTACACTGGATGAAAGTATAGTGCCACAAGCGGGTATGTACTGGTATTCGTTGACCACCGCGCAGGATAAATTGGTACAAAAAATGATTAAATTTTAAACAAAACAAAAAATAAGACAATGACACGTTATCTTACACTAATTGCGTTCGCTTTTTTGCCCTTTTTTGTAGCGGCACAAGCCATACAAGTGCAATGCCCTTCCAATCCTGCTTCTTTTTCGGATTTTAGCACGAATAGTCCGCTCTTTTGGAAAGCCCCATATTGGTGGGATGCTCTTGTGCAGTTGAATGATTTGGCCGAAGGAGATGTAAACCTAGAACTCAATTTTACGGATTCATGTACCTTGGGTACCACCCATGTTCGGTATATTTTATACCTTGATTTGGACAATAATGGACTATCAGAAACAATAGTGGATAGTGATAGTTTGCCACCTTCTAATACGGTTTATTTCGGGAATAAGGAAACCGATTTGACGGCTGGAACACCGAGACAATTTGATTTTAGACAGGTGAACAACCATGCAAAATATGGCTTTGGCTTAAATATGGACTCCATCGCGCCGTTTTCAAAAAATACCGCTATTCGTTGGAAAAATGGAGCCGCTACCGCTAATAATGTTGTACCTCAATTACCTTACGGAACGCATAAAATAAAATGGATACTGTCCAATGCTTGCAATTCGACCAAGAGTTGTACGTATGATTTTACCGTACGCGACTCTAAAAAGCCAACTGTGGTAATGGTGAATTTTTTATCTGTAAATCTGATGCCATCGGGTAATGCGAAAGTACTTGCAAGTGATTTGTTACAGTATGTAGAAGATAATTATGCGCCAAGTGCACAAATAATGCTTGGCGTTAGGCGTACGGGTACAGGCACGGGATTTCCTTTCAACCCAGACGGTACGCCACAAACTGTCATTGAATTTGATTGCGACGATATTGGCCCTAACGAAGTCGAACTATGGGGGAGGGATGTGAGCGGAAATAGTGATTATGCGAGTACTTATCTTTATGTAAAAGATAATATAGCGGTATGTGGAGATACGATACCTTGCGAACTCAAATTCTACGCTGGAGGGCCTACTGGAGGTTCAATTGAAGATGTATCGCTTTATTTTCCACTTTTTTGGCAAGGAATGCCTACTTCTATTCCAGACTTAATCCCCAATCCTTTTGATTCCTCTTGTTATAGCATTAGTTATTCGAATGTGTTTCCACCATTGCCGGATGTTGTTATTCGCCCGTATAATGACTTGGATCATTTAAATGGCATAAATACTTGGGATTTAATACTCCTCAAACGACATATATTGGCACAAGAGCCTTTGGATAATCCTTATAAATTGATTGCTGCTGATATTAATAAATCAGGAACGATTACGCTTTTTGATCGTTCGGAATTGATTAAACTTATCGTTGGTACTTATGTAAAACTACCCGCTAATTACAGTTGGCGTTTTGTGGACAAAAATCAGGTTTTTCCTAATCCACTAAACCCTTTTACGCAGATTTTGCGCGAATCGCTACCTTATGGCCAATGGTCATTACAGGGTATTCCCCTAGAGTTTATTGGTATCAAAATTGGCGATTTGGATAATAGTGCTCAACTAAAGGGCGAGGTAGAAATCCGGAATAACCCAGCCACAGCATTCAATTTTAT
>JAAFHO010000988.1 GCA_013297575.1 Chitinophagales bacterium | reverse complement strand
CAAGTCGATAATGCCATTGAATTGGCCACTTGGTTGGAAAGCCATCCCAATGTTGAATTTGTGAATTATCCAGGTTTAAAATCTTCCCCATACCATGATTTGGCCAAAAAGTATTTAAAAAATGGCTTTGGAGGTGTACTCTCCTTCAAAGTAAAAGGGACAAAAGAACAAGCAGACACTATTGTAAACAACCTTAAATTAGTGAGCCACCTCGCCAATGTGGGCGATGCGAAAACGCTTATTATCCATCCCTCTTCCACTACCCACGATCAATTGACCGCTGCCGAGCAACGCGCTTCTGGCGTGGTTCCCGGTGTATTGCGTGTATCGGTGGGTTACGAACACCTCGAAGATATTAAAGCCGATTTTGAACAGGCTTTTGAAAAAGTATTCGCAGGTGAGTTGGTGGGTTAATTTTTGAAAATGGGGCTGTTTCAGTACTAAATGTTCAATTTAAACTAAAATTAGCCCTGAAGCAGTCTCATTATCAACTCAATAGCCCATTTAAACATGTTAAAAAAAATTTTATTTCCAATGCCCTCTACCCAGCAATTTATTTCCCAAGAACCTTTTCAAACTGAATCTGGTCAAGTATTGCCACAAATCGAAATAGGTTATCATACTTATGGTACTCGAAATTCTGATGACTCTAATATCATTTGGGTATGCCATGCTCTTACCGCCAATAGTGATGTATTTGACTGGTGGACTGGCTTTTTTGGCGATGGAAAACTATTTAATCCAGCCGATTACTTTATCGTTTGTGCGAATAATTTAGGCTCGTGCTACGGTACTACTGGACCGCTTTCCATTGACCCACATTCGGGCACACCGTACTATCATAACTTCCCGGATATCACTATCCGCGATATGGTAAATGCGCACGACTTGCTACGTAAATACCTGAATATCAATCGGATACACATACTTATTGGCGGCTCACAAGGCGGTCAACAAGTATTGGAATGGGCTGTTCAAGCACCCGATCTTATCGAACAATTGGTACTTATTGCGACCAATGCACGCCATTCTGCGTGGGGCATCGCATTTAATGAAAGCCAACGTATGGCCATCGCTACGGATCCATCTTGGTTGGAATCACATCCTTTGGCAGGTGTAGAGGGCATGAAAGTAGCACGTAGTATTGCATTGTTGAGTTACCGGCATTATCACACCTATGATCTAAGTCAAAATTCATCGGATAGCGATTTATTGGACAATTATCCTGCGGCATCCTACCAACGCTATCAAGGTGAAAAACTAGCGCGCCGTTTTAATGCCTTTACGTATTGGCACCTTTCCAAGGCCATGGACTCGCATCATATTGGGCGTGGGCGAGGCTCCGTAGAAGCGGCTTTAGGAACGATAAAAGCACGCACATTGGTCATTGCGGTATCCAGTGATTTGCTTTTTCCGGTACAAGAGCAACGCTATTTAGCGCAACACATTCCTGGAGCAGTATTTCAAAGTATTGATTCTATTTATGGCCACGATGGTTTTTTGACGGAAGCAGCGGCATTGTCGGAATTTGTTGGTGCTTTTTTGAAGGAGAAAAATGCTGTTTTGGAAGTGGAAAAGGCGGAACGGGCGTAGTTGTTTTGGATTTTGAAAATCTAATCGTATCAATTTCGCAGTGTGACTGTCATTTTTTTGAACAATTGGGTTATAAATTGATACGATTTGAGAAAGATTACTTTCTTGAATCCAAATCTCAAAGTAAATTACCCCAAATAAAAGTATACATCTGCAAAAAAATACTTCACTTAAAAATAACTAGGGCGCAAAGTCAGCAAACGCTTGATTATCAAATAAAGATAGTCAAGCGTTTTTTTGTGAAAATTATATTATAGTAAAGGAGCGTAACATAAATAAATACTTGATTGTCAATATGATGGTCAAGTATTTTTGTGAAAGATTAGATCGCACACGGATTGGACACGAATTTACCTGTTTTACTCAATTAAAATCCGTGTAACTCTTGTGCTACACAAGTAGTCAAGTATTTATTTATTAAAAATGCTACATACACACTGTGTGATGAACATGATTACTTATCAAAAGAAAGACCAGTC
>JAAFHO010000987.1 GCA_013297575.1 Chitinophagales bacterium | reverse complement strand
CGACGGCACCCATGTGGGCATCGAAAGAACCGACTCCTACACTTCGGCTACGCTCAGCACGGTCACTGAGCGAAGCCGAAGTGACCGTGCTGAGCGTAGCCGAAGCACTCAAACCCAATTTTTTTGCCCATTTTGGGGACAAATCCCCCATTTTTTCGTCAGCAGTATAGGTATTTCTGTATAATCGATCCCGCAAACCTGCTAAAAGGGGGTCGAGTTTGGTTAAGAAAGCCTCGCTGGGCAAACCTTCAAATTCTTCATGCCACATGGCTTTATGCCCGGCAGCACAGCGCGAACGCTTAAGGGTCAAGGGGTTGGTATCGCCTGTGAGTTCAGCGGATATCCAATCGCAGTGTTCCACCCACGAAAACGCGGCTTTTCTGACTGCTTCATCTGCCCGAAGTGTATGCAGAATTTTTGCCCAAAACCATTCAGACGAGTATATACCTCCAACGTATTTGGTATAATCTATTTCCCAGTGGTGCGCCAATTGGTTGATTTCGTTGGCCTCGCGGTTGCCAGTGTGGTCTTTCCAAAGGATAAACATGGCATTCGGGTTTTCCGAAAATTCGGGGAGCAAGGCAAGCGGGGTACCTTGTGCATCCACGGCTACTGGCGTACTTCCGGTGGTATCTACCGAAATGCCAACTACATTTTGAGCTACCTCCTTATCCGCTTTTTTCAGGGCGGCTTTAACGGAGGCTTCCAAACCTTCAAGGTAGTCGAGCGGGTGTTGGCGGAACTGTGAAGCCGATGGATCGCAATAAAGCCCTTTTTTCCAGCGGGTGTAATAATGGACAGCTGTCGAAATCTCGCGGCCATTTTGGTCAACGATAAGCGCCCTGACGCTGTCTGTGCCGTAGTCTATGCCGATGGTATATTTCATGGATGTAATTTATTGATATGGTTTACTGCCTAATAATACTACTTATAGACTACCTCATTCCACCGCAATTCATTCTTAAATTGCCGCAACTCGGTCTTTGCATCAATCACCGTTAGTTCTATCCCAAACATTTCCGCAAAATCCTCAAAATACTCGGTTGTCAGGTTTTGGCTGAATACAGTATGGTGCGCCCCGCCAGCATAAATCCAAGCCGCGCAAGCCGTGTTCATATCGGGTAGTGGTTTCCAAAGGACACGGGCAACGGGCAATTTTGGCAAACTTTCCATCGGCGCAACGGCTTCTACTTCATTGATTAAGAGTCGAAAACGATTGCCCATATCAATCATGGAAGCATTCAGCGCAGGGCCGCCTGTGGCATCGAACACCAGCCGGACAGGATCGGCCTTGCCACCAATTCCGAGCGGATGGATTTCACAACTGGGTTGATGACGAGCAATGGATGGACATATTTCGAGCATGTGTGCACCCAAAACCAAACGATTTTCGGGGTCAAAGTGGTAGGTATAATCCTCCATAAAGGAGTTGCCACCGGGCAAACCACTCGCCATTACCTTCGCTGCACGCACCAAAGCGGCTGTTTTCCAATCACCTTCCGCACCAAAACCATATCCATCGGCCATCAGGCGTTGGGCTGCAATACCTGGTAACTGCACCAAGCCATGCAAATCCTCAAATGTGTCTGTGAAACCTTTAAAACCGCCATCTTCCAAAAAATGGCGCAACGCTATTTCGATACGGGCCGCTTCACGGAGTGAGGAATGTGCTGTACCGTTTTTTCGGAGTTGGGCTTCGAGTTGGTAGGTTTCAGCATATTCAGCCACCAGTTTGTCCACAGATTTTTCTTCAACGGCATCGATAAACTGTACCAAATCGCCTATGCCATAGCCGTTAACAGCGTAGCCAAATTGCATTTCTGCAGCTACTTTATCACCCTCTGTCACGGCTACTTGCCGCATATTATCGCCCAATCGGGCAAATTTTGCACCTTGCCAATCGAACCGCGCTGCGGCTGCCCGTATCCATACGCTGAGCCGTTGGTGCACCTGCGGATCTTGCCAATGCCCCACCACTACTTTGCGGTTCAAACGCATACGCGACATCATAAAACCGAATTCTCGGTCGCCATGTGCAGATTGGTTGAGGTTCATAAAATCCATATCGATTTC
>JAAFHO010000986.1 GCA_013297575.1 Chitinophagales bacterium | reverse complement strand
TGAGTGTTTTACGGAATGCATCCAGTTGCTCCGCGTATTTTATCAATTTTGTCTTGGTTTTCAAGTTTTTAACCAAGGCGGCCCGCTGGCTGGTGCTATCTCGGAGTGCTTTTACTCGGCCCTCCAAAAAGCCAAGTTCTTCAACCATAGCAAACATGGTTTGCACCTTTTCTTTGCGTTGGGCATAATCCAAATTGGGTGCCAGCGGATCGGGTATCAGTTCCAGTACACGCTCATCGGTGGCCGTAGGTGTTTTCATCCGAATGGTATATTTACCCGGAGCAGCCATAGGGCCGATAGCACCTGCAAATACTCCAAATTCGCCTTGCACCATCACGCCTTTAGCGGCTTTGGGTGGTTTTAAGCGCAAATCCCATCTAGCGACATTGATACCTTTGCGCTTTGTGCCTGGGATAGTTACGAGCAAATTACCTTTTTCATCCAATACTTCTAGGTTTACATCGCCTGTGCTGATACGGTCTTTGAGGTAATATACCACTCGAGCCTCTTCGGGCGCATTCATGCCTACATAAGAACCCGTATTGGGGAATGCTTGACCATAATGCCCCGTTGTTACCGCAACTGGACGCGTGAGTAACATGGCTGCATCTTTTTGTAATAGTTCTGGTGTTAGCAATCGCAAAGGCGAAATATCGTCGATGATATACACACCACGGCCGTGCGTGGCCAAAACCAAATCATTGGTGCGTGGATGAACCACGATATCGCGTACGGCTACATATTCTGGCAAATTGGCTTTGAACAAAACCCATAATTTGCCGCTATCGTTGGAGATATAAAGGCCAAATTCGGTTCCAAGGAAAAGCAAATTAGCCGCAACTCGGTCTTCGCGTATCACGTGCGCATAGCCCTGCACGCCTTCGCCCGTAAGCATTGTCCAGGTTTTGCCTTGGTCATCTGAACGCGCAGCGTACGACTTCATATCGCCGTAAGCATGGTTGTCAAAAGTGGCATATACCACATTTTTGCTAAAACGGCTAGGCTCAATACTACTGACCCAAGTGCCAGCCGGAATACCAGTGATGTTTTTTGAAATTAAATCCCAAGTTTTGCCCCCATCGCGTGTTATTTGAATATTACCATCATCAGTACCCACAAAAAGGAGGTTTTCGTCCAACGGAGAAGGCGCAATGGTAAATATAGTACAATGGTTTTCGGCAGAGGTATTGTCCACTGTCAGACCACCGCTGGCTGCCTGTTTTTGTTTAATGGTATCGTTGGTGGTTAAGTCGGGCGAAATACTGGTCCAACTAAAGCCACGATCGGAGGTTTTGTACAAGAATTGTGATCCCATATAAAGTACTTTAGGATTCACCGGACTTTTTACGATAGGTGTATTCCAGTTCCAGCGCAGTTTTGGATCGCCTTGTAGTGCTTGTGGCTGTATAAACTGTGCCTGATTGGTGCTGAGGTCTTGTCGTTGGATATTACCTCCTTGACTTTCGGCATATACGATATTGTTATCTTGGTCGTCGGGTTGTACCCAGAATCCATCGCCACCACCTACGCCCAACCAATCGCGGTTTTCGATACCACCAGCACTAGAAGATGGGCCACGCCAAGAGCCATTGTCTTGCAAGCCACCATATACATTATACGGTATTTGGTTGTCCACTTGTACATGGTAAAACTGCGAAACAGGTAGTATATTCTGATGTGACCAAGTAACACCACGGTCGATACTCATATAAACACCTCCATCGGTACCGAGGTACATGTGTTGGGTATTTTTGGGGTTAATCCAAAGTGCGTGGTGGTCGGAGTGTACCCATCCACCATCGTTGCTGGCATCGGAGAAAGAGTAACCGCCATCGTTACTAATAGATAAAGAAAACGCTGGTCGATATATGCGTTTGGGTTCGTAAGGATCTACGACGAGCGTACTAAAATAGAAAGGACGTGCAGTGACATTGGAAGAGGCACTTTGCAATTTCCAACTTTCGCCGCCATCAGCAGAGATATACAAACCCGTTTTTTCACTTTCTACGATGGCCAATAGGTTATCGGGTGCACTAGCAGCCAGTGCCATAGCGATACGGCCAAATGCTGTGTT
>JAAFHO010000985.1 GCA_013297575.1 Chitinophagales bacterium | reverse complement strand
CTGTAGTTGCAAAAGAGCTAGCCGGCGATATTGTCCACGAAATAGCCCTACCCGGTATTGGATTTTGAAGCGTGTAAGTCACATTACTTGTTGATGAACAAGTAATACTAACTCCTGAAATAAATGGGGAGCGTATAGCATTCATAATAATTGGAGAACTCACTCCGAGCCAATTGCTCAGCCTAGTATCATTTGTACCACTTCCTGTCCAAGCACGGGCAAATTTTCCATATACAGAAGTTCTGGCAGGAATGTCAGCACATACAGCAGGATTTCCTGTCGATAATGTTCCTACTACCTGACCACTACTATTAAAAAGTGCGGAACCAGAAGAGCCGCCCTCTGTAGTTCCAGATGCCCATACTACGTCAAAATAGGAACTGGAGGTTGAAGATTGTGTAAAACCCAAGGGAGGATTAAAAGCCCATTGCGTTGTTGTAGGGGCAGAAGTAAATGTTGAAATCTTTTTCACATCACCCCGAGGATGATGAATACCAAATCCTGAACTCGGGGTTGTGCTTAATGTCCTATCCCAGCCCGCAAATGCAATGGTGGGTTGACCAACCAAAGACGAACTCAACTCTAATAAAGCAAAATCGGTTCCACTGGAAAGTGTTGCCAACTGTGCTGCACGAAATGTTGCACCACTAAAAGTAATATAATTGGTAGGCTCTGTTCCTGTTGTACCCGGACAGTCTGCGCCAGGACTATCATAGTTAAATCTAAATGCCCAACTTTGTACTGCATTTTTATCACCTTGCGATAATGTAATATCCATAGGTGTTAAGCAATGAAAGGCAGTAAGTAAATAACCTTTCAGATCTTGACAACCATTATTCATTAGTGTTCCAGAACAAGAACCATCATTTGTTAGCACAAGCGCTACAGCATCTCGTTGGTTTGCAAAGCTCGTTGCATCAGGGGAACAATTAAAATCAATATGACAAGGTGCTGAATCGCCAAATGCCCGCTCTGACACACCTTCTGATGTAAACCCATGCGTGATAAACCCAATATTAATACTAAACGCTTTTGCTTTTTCTGCGGGCAATACTGCTTCTATTGTAATAGTATTTCCTTTAACAATATCGGAATAGTACTTATTATCGTTAATGTATTCAGGCAGGACAGGCCCCATAATCATGGTTTTGTCCTCGTTATAGAAGTAAATTTCCGCCCCTTCTGGTAGGGTAACTTGGTCAAAACCAAAATTTAAAGAGGTGGCTTCTTTAGAATAAAATGTTATCTTCCAAATCGTTACATTGGCATACTCAAAATACGCTCCGTCATTTTGGTCAAAACTTGTGGGAATTTTAACACCAAAACGGGGAATTGATCGACCATTTTCTTTATCTTCGGCAAGTGCCGCTTCAATATCTACTTTAGGGAGTGTAATAGGTTCAGCAAACCGTTCAGAATAGTATGGAATGAAGTTGGCCAAATCAATACTTCTCGGGAATATGCGAGAAATAGTTTGCGCATTTACCATATTACTGCAAAAAATAAAGACTATCCATAATATACACGGTAATAATTTGTTTGTAATCTGTAAAGGATTAGAACATTCGCCTACCGCTTTTATATCCTTACTCTTTTCTATGGATGGAAAAGTCAAGGAAATTAATTTAAAAAACTGAAATTCAAAGAGATGTTTCATTGTGAAAAATTTAATATGTAAAAAGTTTATTTGTTAAAAACAGGTACAAAGCATTGAAAACACTGCTTAAAGTAAGGAAATTTAGGCAATTACCTACACCCTAAGCAAATAATTCGCCCCAAAAGAATAGCGCATTTTATTAAATTTGTACTCCCCTCGGTACGGAATAATGCCCCTCAAATCCAGCACACAATTGGGGCTTACTTTTTTGCCAAAACCCACAGACACCCCTTTTACGTTATAGTACCAAAGGCGTACTTTTGCTGTGCCAGCCAATATTTGAGGGCGGGTTATCGGTAATAGATTATTATCCGTGACCGCCGCATACCCCAAAGCAATATTCCAATCGCGTTTTTTGCCGTAGTAAAAACGTACACCTAATATACTATTGCTCACATAGCCATTGATCTGCCGCTCC
>JAAFHO010000984.1 GCA_013297575.1 Chitinophagales bacterium | reverse complement strand
ACTTCAGGGACAGCAAATTTGAATTTTTCGCACCAGTTTGACGATAAAAAATCGCTTACGATGGATGCCGATTATGTATATTACAAAATCCATAATCCAAGCGATTACAATATCGCCACTATCAATAACAACGGTAACCCTTCCACGCCAAAAAAACTAAAAGTAGGCAAAGAAAATCCGATCCAAATTGCCGTTGGAAAAGCAGATTATGTCCAAGATTTTGGCAAAGAAACCCGTTTTGAAGCGGGTTTAAAGGCTACAATGTCATTTTTCGATAATGATGTACGCGTTGAAAATCAAACAGGTGAAACACCGTGGGTAGTCAACCCTTCGCTCACATCGCGCTTCAAACTCACCGAAGATGTGGCAGCGGCGTATAGTTCTCTTGCATTCAAAGCCAATGCGAAAACGGATATTAAAATTGGCCTTCGTTACGAATATACCAATACCAATCTAGGATCGGTAGAGCGTCCTAATGTAGTAGATCGGCAATACGGGAGTTTTTTCCCCAGCATATATGTTTCACGGAAAATCACCGAGGAACAACAACTCAATGTGTCGTATAGTCGCCGGATTGCACGACCTGGTTTTACACAATTGGCTCCGTACCTTATTTTCTACGATCCGTCCACGATCCAAAGCGGAAATCCATCGTTACAACCTTCATTTGTACATGCGATCCGGACGGATTATAGGTACAAAGTATATAGCCTCACCGTGGAATACAACCGCGAATCTCCTTCCATCCGCGATATTCCGATTATTAACATAGCAGAGAATACACAAGTACTGCAACCTGAAAATATTGGTGTTACATATACGGCTTTTGCGGTGGTCAATGCGCCTTGGCAACCTGCCAAATGGTGGGAAATGCAAAACAACGTATTTGTGGCATGGCAACTTTTCGATCTGAATTATGTGGGTACTCCACTCAAAATACCTACTAAATTTCTAGGTTTTAATAGCGTTCATTCGTTCAAATTACCCAAAAAATGGTCGGTAGAAGTATCCGGTGGTATGATAACGGCCAATAGTTCGGGCGTATTTAAGTATAAGGCCAATGGTCAACTTAATTTTGGCATACAAAAAGAATTGGGCGAGCGTTGGGGCAAACTCAACCTCAATGTGACCGATTTATTTATGACCAATAACTATTTTGGTACTGCGAGCCAGCCAGAACTCAACTTATTAGTGCGCAACTCGTACCAACAAGCAGAAAGGGTATTTATGCTGACTTGGACGAATAAATTTGGGAACAATAAACTGAAGGAATCGCGTCAGCGGGAGCGCGGAGCGAGCGAGGAATTACGCCGTCTATAATCTTGGGCAAGATATTTAAACACAAACGCCTGATTATCTGTTTAATAATCAGGCGTTTGTGTGTTTTGAAGCAAAGACATCCTATCCAGCCTTTTCAAAAGCCATTTTAATCCAATCCATCACTTCTTGGTCAATTTCATTGATGTCAACAAGGTTGATTTTATGGGAGCATATGCCATCTGGTTTTTCATTTTCTAATTTGCCTTTTGCCTCTACACCTTTCAAGTTAAAGCCAATTTCAAATCTTGTTTTTGATGCCGGATTTAAAGTGATAAATTGCTTCTTCCGTTTCAAACTGACGTATGCTTTCTTTGGCGCTATTTCAAATGCACCATCAAATTGCTGAATTGCTGCAATTATTTTTTCATAGAATGGTTTCAAATGCTCTTTACCTTTGTATTGGCTAACAATTAAAGCATCGGTATCTGTGGTAGAATCAGCATCTGACCCCAATACTTTTAAAGCAATTTCTGAAGCATATCCATGGGTTACATTGTGTTTTTCTTTCAAAAACTTAACAATCTCCCCGTGTTTAGTAAGACTTTGATTTAAAATTACATCTTTCCACTCTTCTATAGAATGGCCAGTTTTTTCTTTCAAATTTTCGAGCATTGTTGATACTGTCTTATCCATTTTTTTAAAATTTTAAATTTTGATTATTTTTTTATTTTTGATTACTTGTTTAAATAATTATGATGCAAAGGTGGGGGCATTCAGAAAAATCTGTCTTGTCCTATGGCAAGAAGTATTTTTTAAT
>JAAFHO010000992.1 GCA_013297575.1 Chitinophagales bacterium | reverse complement strand
ATGCCCATTTTTTGTTATTAGTAGCAGTATTGGCCAAAAAAGCGGTATGCGCCACCGTAGCAAAAAGCAGCACATCCATCATATTGATTTTCAACCAGATAGCCAGTAAAATAACCTGTATCCAATAGCGTTTTTCCCCTTTATCGGCTACCAGCAACAGTCCAGTCCACGCAAATAGCACACGTAGTAAGGCATTAAATACGAGTGCATAACCGAGGTTTTGGCCAATAGGCAATGGCGTTTGTAAAAAATCTAATGGGCCATGTGGAAAAACAAGGTGGGCCAGCATCGGGCGGTCATTTGCCCAAAGGTAATTGTACAACCACGCGCAAGATCCATCTACAGAAATATCGAATTGTGGATACCATGCAGGGTAAGTGAGGGCTGTAGCGATACAGGTCAATATGAGGTGGCGCATATTCATACGCAAATATTGAAAAAAATGCAGAATCTCAACCGTTTTTTGAGTGTGAATATTTGGATACGCTTATCTTTGTACTCGTTTTCAAGAGGCAAACAAGATCTTATCATATCAAAGTGAATTAATTACAATATTAAATTATGAAAAAAATAAATTTCCTCCTCCTTTGGTTGTCATTTTCGGCAACAATCTTGGCTCAAAATCCACATAGCCAATCATTTGACCAAATATTTGAAGAAATGCAGCGCAGTATGCAACGCGGTATTCCTAACCAAAAAACAGATACAATACAGATCAAACCAGGACAAAAGCAGTATTTTCAAATGAGTCCTGATTCGTCTTCTTATTTTTATTTCAAAGTGGATACTTCCTTTAATGGAGGTAGTTCAATGCAGCAATTTTTCCAATTTGGCAATCCATTTGGTGATGATCAAATGGGCGGCGGGTTTGGCAATTTCAACGATATGTTCCGCCAAATGGAAGAAATGCAACGCCAATTATTTGGACTACCCACTGATCCTCGCAGCCATCAATCCCCTAACACCGAAAGTACACCCGATGATGGCTTATTACCCGAAGAACGCATCCGCCAAAGAGAAGAAGACGAAAAATTGGGTAAAAAACCCACTACTCCAGCCAAAACAACTAAGCCAAAGATCAAAACAACTAGAATATAAGCAAGGGAAATGCTTTGGTGGCTTGCTGGAGCATTTCAATTCAAATTAGGTATATTTTGTATCCTGCGCATAGTGCTTTGCGTACATCATGGCACCGCCGGCCAAACTAATATCTTTCAAAAGGGTACTCAAGGCTAATCGCGCTGCTTCTCCTCCAGCCATTGCATTGGGAATATGGAGCATAAATACCATCAAAAGCAAAAAGATGGCCAATAGGGTAGTGGCTAATTTATCCAATTTGCCCAAAAGCATACTTATTGCTGCTGCGATGAGGCCAATCCCCGTAAAATATACCCACAAAACCTTAAACGGTAAATAAGAGGGTACGACAAGTTGTGCCATCGTTTCGCCTTCTAATAAGTGCAAAAGCCCAAAGAGCGAGAATGGAAGTGCAAAAAACCAACGACCTAAAGATAAAAATGCGTTCATAAATCATGTTGCTTTCTCGAAAAAACAAGAAAATTATATCCTATTTGTGCGGATCAGCGGCGAAAGAAACGGCAGTTTTGGGCAATCGACAAAGTTTTTGTAGAAAAAACGATTTCATTGCCTAAATATCCAGTTTCTTATAATCGCTAATTTTTTTTGTGTGTACTTCCATGCTGACTAAATCCGCGGTGCGCCCCATCATCGGACTAAATTTTGCATTCCAAACCACTTCCTCCGAAATATACGAACGCCGCGCATGCACCAATTGCTCTGTGGACTCGTCTGTGCCTTTCAGCAGTACCAAAACTTCGGCATTGGCTTCCAGTAATTGTGCCTCATTAAGGCCAAACAGGGGACTGTCAGCATTGATCGGATGTACAATTGTCCATGACATGGAAAAAAAAGTAATTTTACTGATCTCTAAATCCAACTTAAAGAAACGGCGCGCCACCTCACCTGTATCCTCATCGCGCTGATTAATGGCTAATGTTGCCTCTACTTCGGCCTCAATTAACTCGCTTTTTCGC
>JAAFHO010000983.1 GCA_013297575.1 Chitinophagales bacterium | reverse complement strand
ATGATTGCCACAATAAGCAATCGTATCTTTGGGTTCTACTAGTACTGTTGGGGGCTGCGTATCGGAACTGCTAAAAGTAGCCGAAGCCGTTGCTGTTAAGCCACACTGGTCTGTGGCTCGGAAAATGACCGTAACTGGCGCAGGGCAAGATGTCAATCCTGCTGGGGCATTATTGGATTTAGTAGGTGTTCCAGAGGCATCGGTAGCAGTAAACAGTGCCATTTGGGCCGCGAGCCAAGCCGTATATGCACCGGGAAGAGAAGCGCAGGGCGCTGTGCCATTCACCGGAGGTACGGTAATAACAGGTGGCAACGAATCCCTAAGCACAATGATGGTCTGGGTATAACTAGCAAAATTATTTGCAGCATCGGTGGCCGTCCAAGTACGTTGGAATGTACCTGACTGACAAAGCGGTGGCGGCATCGTTTGCGAAAACATTTGTGTCACATTGACAGTCATGGGCATATCGCAATTATCCGTGATCGGAATAGGCCCCAAAGGAGGAACTTCGGCGATAGAATTGACAGTAAGTGGCGTAGGTGTGGCTAGAGCATCGAATACGGGTGGCGTAATGTCGATAAAGGTCACACCAAATTCAAAGGTATGCGTGTGTCCAAGATTATCCGCTACGTCCCATTTGACCAAGAGCGTTGTCCCCAACGGGAACTGATCGCTAAAAGCATAAGAATTACTGGGTGAAAACTGCGACAAGGTGATTGTCGCTCCCGGTGTAGTGGGGGTTACTACGGGCGGTACTCCGCTTGAAACGGCTCCAAAACAATTCGACAATACACCAATTGTACTTGGTGGACTGGTGAAAAAAAAGAAGCCTGCTTGGGCATTTATTGTCTTTGCGGACAATAAAATAACGGAAATTACCGCAAAAATCCGGGGGAGGTGTAAAAACCGGTTTTGCATAAACAAATCGTTTTATCGCTATTTATACCGACGGGGGAGGGATAAATAGCAATAATGTTCATGGTGAAAGGATGGATTAAAGAAAATAGATTAAAATTTATATTTGTAAAAACTGCCTGCTTTTTTGATTCAAAATCGCTGGCTAAGTTTTTACTTATATTTTTAAGATTGGGCAGACACAAATTTTGTGATTCTTTCCAATGTTTCTTTTTTGCCAAGCATCGCTGCCATATCAAAAATAGCGGGACCTTTCATTGTACCAGCCATTGCTATTCGGAGCAAAGGTAGTATATCGCCCGCTTTTAATCCGGTATCCTGTATATATGTTTTAACAGCGGCCTCTAATACTACCGAATTAAAGTCTTCTTGTTGGCCAATAAAGGTAATTAAGTCCTCAAAAGCCGATTTTAGTTCGGGTTTCCATTTTTTGGCTAATGTCTCTTGGTCATATGCGCGAACGGGTTCAAATAAGTAATAACCTACCTCTGTGAAATCTTGCACGAAAGTAACCCTTTCTTTCATAAGAACCGCCACTTCTACTAAAAAATCTTCCGTTGATGTGTAATTTTTACTTTCCGCATAAGGACGGATTAACTTTGCCAAAGATACATTATCCATCTGTTGGATATATTTTTGGTTGAACCATTTGGCCTTATCATAATCAAACCGCGCTCCACTTTTGTTGATTTTTTCCAATGAAAACGCCTGAATCAGTTCCTCCATCGTAAAAATCTCCTGATCATCTTCTGGATGCCACCCCAACAATGCCAAAAAATTAATCAATGCCTCCGGTAAAAAACCGTTTTCACGAAAACCAGGGGCATATTCTTCCGGGGTAGCAGATGGCCAAGCCAAAGGAAATACAGGAATACCAAATTTGGCACCATCGCGCTTGCTCAATTTGCCATTGCCTTCTGGTTTCATAATCAAAGGCAGGTGCGCAAAAGCCGGCATCGTATCTTCCCAACCAAAACCACGGTACAATAACACGTGGTGTGCGGTACTGGAAAGCCATTCCTCCCCACGAATTACATGGCTGATCTTCATCAAATGATCGTCCACAATATTGGCCAAATGATAAGTGGGCATTCCGTCGGCTTTCATCAGCACTTTATCATCCAATTCATCACTTTGAAAAACGACCTCGCCACGCACCAAATC
>JAAFHO010000982.1 GCA_013297575.1 Chitinophagales bacterium | reverse complement strand
GCTCATTTAGTGTTTTATTTTTTTGTTTTTCTAGTTGTGCAAGGTAAGGCGTGCAATCTATATTTACCCCGCATTCGCGCAGCACAATGAGCGCATCGCTGAGATTGGCGGGTGCAAGATCCTCTAAATTAGCGCGCAGCCAAATCAAGCCCTGATCGAGCGCGTTTGTCGGAAATCCGGCTTTTTTGGCCTTATTCAATGCCCGTAGCACATAAATGGTCATCCATGGACTCGCCTCATTGCCTGCCCACCAGCCCCATCCGCCGTTCGATTGTTGTGTTTTGCGCAGTTGGGCGATACATTTTTGAATCTCTTTAGTACAATTTTCGACAACCATTTCAGGTCGATAAGTAGCAATTTCGCGAGCCAATAGCAGGGCAATTAAACGGCTGGAGGTTTGTTCGTTACAACCAAAAGGGTAATTGGCCAAATAAGTAATATCTTCGAACAGCAAATCCAGCGCGTTATCTGCAATATATAGCGTGAGTTCGCCCTTATTGGGATTGGGTTTAAAAACGATATTCGTATCCTGCTCCAACAACCAATAAGCCCCGTTTACCTCTTCTACACCAACGGGCAAAACCGCAATACTCCGCTCTTCCGCATCACTACATTGTTCGGAACGCATTTCGTAACGGATATGTAAAGAGTCACCTGTGGATGGCGTATTAATCCAAGTATATTCTGCTAATCCAGCACCTATTTTATTGTTTTTTTGGATTAACAATTGGTTTTCTTGATAAAAAGCCGTTTCAATCGCAACACTATCAGCGGTAGTATTACTCACCATTCCAGCGGCATTAAAACGATCACCCGCCACCGCAAAACGCGGCAACATCAACTGAGCAGTCACTGGCAAATAGGATAAAGTATTGGCATATCCTACGCCTGCCCGCCGTTTTCGATCCATAGCAACCGTGTAACTGTTCCAAGAAGTGATATTGTCGGGGAAAGTCACCTGAAAACGCGCCACACCGTTTTTATCAGTGCTAAGGTTGGGTTGCCAATAGGCGTTATCGCGAAATTGATTGCGAATATTCGGTAAAGGAGCAGACAAAACCGGCTCATTTTCAGCCATCCAGTTATTCGTTATTTGCAATTTGGAGGAATCTGTTTCAGTATATTTATCGTATAAAAAACCCACCCTTTTTTTAACAGCTGGTGCCACGCCCGACATGTCGGGTGTGACCCTAGTAACACTCGCTGCAAGACCAGATAGTTTACCGGCCGAAATGCCATACCCAGTCACCACCACTTCACTCAAAGCACTCGAATTTTCGTACATTTCAATAACTAAATCTTCTATAAATCCATTCCAAACTTGAACACCGGTCATGCGTTGGGTATTATATCCGATATAAGAAAATGTCAAATCATAAACACCGGGCTGGAGCGCAAGGGTAAAAAGACCGTCAAAATCCGTAGTCGTTCCTTTAACCAAAATACCAGATTGAGCCGCCACTACCGAAGCGCCAATGAGATAGTCATCACCACTTTTGACTGTTCCGTATAACACCCGCCCTATCATCTGCTGCCCGGGCAACTGTGAAAACATACTCGACAACGAAGTTTTTTGAATCGTTTTTACGGAATCTATATGAAAAAGATCGCCTATTAGGTATCCTTTGGGGGGAGGTAAAAACAACGCAGTATCTATACGCAAATAAAGGGTAGTGTCCTTGCGCAATTGGATAGGTATGCGCAACAATTGCTGACTCGTAGAATAAGCCAAAAACTCGTATTTTCCCGGAGGAAGCCCTGTTAACAACTGCGTTTTGCTTGAAATCGGGCCGATCAACGTATCTATCGAACGCAAACCTATGGCCCACAATTGGGTGTCTTTGGGTAGTTGAATCACCCAATTCAACGCAGCAGCACCGGGATAATCTTTTGTCAAAGCGATAAACGATTGCAATTTCAGATCAACAGTTGGATTGGGTTTACCATGGTCGATTTGCTTTGGCGCAAGTGCTAACATACCGGGCCATTGATCTTGATAGGCTTTGTTCAGTTTCCCTAATCCTCTTGGCCAACTGGTGCTATACAGCCGTTCTCTATTAGGGTCAATATCATAAACAAAA
>JAAFHO010000981.1 GCA_013297575.1 Chitinophagales bacterium | reverse complement strand
CATTTGAGCAGCAGCCATCCAACAAAAAGGCATCCAATACAGATACCAAAAAATTGGATTGGGATGATTTGGACGATTTAATGAGCTGGTAGTATTGGATGTTGGTATGCAATAAATATCAATAAACAAGAGGGTAAACAAATAAAAAAAATGTCGGAATGGCTCAACGCACATTTCGACATTTTTTTATGCCCTCAAAAATCCTAAAAACCAATCCAAAATCGCGCCAAAACCACCCCACCAAGCCCTGTATGGGCGCAATATCCAACGTAGGGTGCCAGCCCTACGCAGCGCATCAAATAACCACAGCCACCACATAAATCCCTCCCTGCGCCGTAATCACCTGCAAATAATACAACCCCGTCGGCAATTTAGGTATTACCCCCCATGCCCCTTGCAACAACGAACAATCCATCAACTTGGCTCCAATGGCAGAAAACAGCCCAACCCCTACAACTTCATCCAAAGTATTTTGAAGATCAATATGGACTATACCGTCCGTAACCGGATTAGGATACACCTTAACCCGACCATCACCCGATATAACCTCCTCCTCTACCGCCGATGACGGCGCATTGATACCCAAAGTATCGCATGGACTATTTGGTATATCATAGATACGATAATTAGGATAGTTCGGAATAGTTAAATAATGATAACAACCAATATTGAGGCCATGCTGCACCACATTACAGTCGTAACCAAGCGTATTAGGATTGTTTATGACATGCAATACATCAGCACCATTGAGACACGAAATATAAATACGATGATCCGGGGCTAGTTGAGCAGCAAAAAAGCGGGTTGGCAACGGAGATTCAAAGCCATCATAAAAAGCCACACTTTGCCTTGAACCGATCCAATCCGAAGCATTCAGGTCGTATTGATAAATATTTAATCGTGCAGAAACATACAGAAACCTGCTATTAGGCGAAAATGCCACCCCTAGACCAGCAGAGGCTCCTGTCCATGTATGCCGTCTGTGGTTGGAGAGTAACCCTGTACACCGATCAAAACTGTACAATTCGAGAAAACTACCTACGGTCTCGGATACAGCCCCTACGGTAGCAAATGTTTTCCCATCAGGTGAAAAACAGGCTTGACCTAAGGAAGAGGGTACGGAAGAACCAATCGCTTGAATTGTATATAAGTGCGGCCCTGTAGTGTCTAATAGTATGGTGTAAAAACGGTTTGTTCCATATTCATTCACCAATACCCACCAATCTCGTCCATTACCGTGCCGCACTGCACTTATTTTGCCGCACAATAAAGTATCACTAATCAATACTTTGTTTTTCTCAATAACATTGTCCTTTCCGCTGTTACTATTCAGGTCAATGATGGAAAAAAACAATTTAATTGCACCGATATCATAGATTGGGGCACCGATATAATCGCTTCGAATATGAAAAAGCACCAATTTTTGCTCATTACTACCCGGATAATCCAGCATAACAGCAGTTTGTGGAAATAAAGGATAAATATCATTATAGTTAAGGCCGTAACCATTTACCATTTCTTCGTGGTTGCCATTATATATTCCCTTACCTTCGGAATATGCCTTTAGCATACCGTTATCGTCACAAAAAGTAGCATTAACCCCGTCAAAATCAACAAAAATATCATCCCGCACCTCTACTTGAGGGCTTCCACTATCAAATCGAATAATATTAAAACAAAAACTATCTGTTGGGTCTTGATTGGCTTCGTAACCCAACATCCAAATATTATCGTTTTGTTGGGCTTGTAGGCTTGATATGCTTATGATTAAAAACAAAAAGGCGATTTTTTTCATTTTTTATAAATTATTAGGAGCGAGCGCATGGTGCGCCCGCTCCCTTGTGACTTATGAATATTGATTAATTATCGAATAATAATATTTATTCAAACATAGATACCGCAATTAGGCATTAAGTTGCCTCATAATATTTCCCCATGACAAAAAATCTCCTCTAACCACCAAGCCCTGTAAGGGCGCAATATCCACCGTAGGGCACAGCCCTACGTTTTCATTAATTTCAAACCCTCATCATATCCTCTTTAAAAACAGTATCCAGCATTTCCAACAAGAAATCAGCATCTT
>JAAFHO010000980.1 GCA_013297575.1 Chitinophagales bacterium | reverse complement strand
CGAAACGTATGGGGCTTTTCCAGTTTTGGATAAATGTATGTTTTTTCATAGGACAATAAATAAATGATGATTCAATATAGTGTATTCAAGATTTCATGCACAAAATTTCATAGTACAAAAGTGCGGAAAACGAACACCGTTGGCCAAAATCAAAAAAATGTAATAGTTGACCCATTTTTTGTTATTTTTCGTTTAAATAATTGATTATCAATAAATAAAAAAATAAAAGTTGAATTTAAAAATATATTTTTACTAATTTTGTGCATCAATTTGATCGGAAAATATATTTTTAAAATGCAAAATAGCCAATTATCCCAATTGATCCAGTCCTTTTCGGCTAAGGAGCAGCGCGAAATTAGAAAATTCCTGAGTTCTCCTTACTTTAATGTACGCGAAGATGTGGTGCTTTTGTTCGATTGGTTTTGCACCCATGAGACTGCTGAAAAAGCGGCCACGAAACACCATCTTTTTGGAGAACAGGAATTGCCCGATGAGGTGTTGCGTTTGCGCATGACCTATTTAATGCGATTACTGGAGCAATATATGGCTCAAAAGGAGGTTGAAAGCGATACTATTTATCAAAACTTGCTCTTGGCAACGCACCTTCGCAAACGCGGGCTAAAAGTCCCCTTTGAACGCCAAAAAAAATGGCTCGAAAAAACATTGGACAGCCAGCCTTTGCGCGATACCAAATATTACGAAGCACAGTTTCGGCTGCATTGGGAAACGCACCAACTGGTCTCTAGTGCAAAACCTACCTATACAGAGCACCTTCAAGCAGCATCAAAATCGGCGGATATTGCCTATATTGCCCAAAAACTTCGTATTATTTGCCTTTCGGCAGCACAACAAACCGTCTATCATTCCGATTTTAGTGCTGAATGGGAAAAAGAAGTTGTCGATTTTGCAGCGCAACCATTTATGTCGAGTGAGCGCATTATTGTGATTTACCTACATTGTTACAAAATGCTCCGTTTCCCAGATGAAGAAGCGCATTTTCAAGATTTTAAATCCATGTTGCTCGAAAGTTTGGCCTTTTTTTCGGACGACGAAAACAGAAACCTCTTTGTGTGGGCCATCAACTATTGTGTACGGCGGCTGAATTTGGGCGAAAAAAGGTACTATAAAGAAGTATTGGAATTGTATAAACCAGGGATTGAACAAGGAATATTATTGGAAAACGATGAAATATCGACTTATACTTATTATAATATTGTAGCCGCTGGACTTCAAACGGGCGATTGGGAATGGGTCAACTTTTTTATTTACCAGTATAAAAACAAATTGCAAAAGCAATACAGGGAAAGTGCTTTTAGTTTCAATTTGGCGCGGTTGGAGTATGTGCAAAAGCACTTCAATATTGTGCTAGAATTGCTGCAAAAGGTCAATTATCGCGATACATTTGTCAATTTAGCCGCCAAAACGCTATTACTCAAAACTTGGTACGAATTGGATGAATTGGACACCTTACAATCGCACTTAGATGCCATGCGCAATTTTATACACCGGAAACGGGTGCTGGGTTACCACCGTACCAATTACCTGAACATCATTAAATACACAGATAAGTTATTGAATGTGAATCGGTTGGATAAAAAAGAAGTGACAAAACTCAAGGAGATTATTGCGCAAGAGGAAAACCTTACGGAAAAAGAGTGGCTGTTGGAGAAAATAACGATTTTACTTTCCTGAAAACTTAGATAACACACGGACTGGACACGAATTTACCTGTTTTTACATCATTAAATAGAGCCGTTAGGCTCGGATCATCTTGTAGCCGCGGATTTTAATCCGTGGAACAGATGCACAACAAGTTATGGAGAGCCGTCGGCTCGATACATATAATGATGAACAATACATTTTTTAAGATTTGAAATGACAGAATATGTGCCGAGCCTACGGCTCTCAAATGGTTACGTAACCTTGGGGCGGATTGAAATCCGCCGCTACAATATGATCCGAGCCTAATGGCTCTTCGTTTTGCGCCACTTGACTCACACCACATTGGCAATTTCATTTGGGTCGGATTGAAATCCGCCGCTACAATATGTGCCGAGCCTAATGGCTCTTCGTTTTGCGTAAATT
>JAAFHO010000098.1 GCA_013297575.1 Chitinophagales bacterium | reverse complement strand
GCTTTGCGCGCGCAGGAGGTACCCTGAGGGCAATAAGCGTTCGCCCATTTTGAGTACGGCAAGTAGCGTTGCAAGACTGGCATTGCTTTGTTTTAAGGGGCATTGCTGGGTCTCAATGCCTTTGAAGCCGTTCAAATGTCCTGCAAAAGAAGGGTTGCGCTTGGGTGCGTAAGCGGACTGTATTTCGTGGGTCGCGAGGGTGATATAGGCATAATACCTGCTCGCGGCCACGGGCGAGGCCACATCGTTGAGCATGATATCGGTCACGCGTTTGAGGGCTTGGATATAATCTTGGGCAGCAAAATCATTCTTTTTATGGGCGGACTCAATGGCTGACAACTCGCCGCAAAAACAACATAAAAACAAAAGAACCAGTAAACGCATGGTGGTTTAGTATTTAAGGAGCAAAGGTATGTCGTTGTTACGGCCAATCAATAATATTTGGGTTTTAGCGGCCGTTGTAATGGGCTGAATAGCACGGATACAACCTTTTATAGACAATCCTGATTCAATTTGGGGGACGTATTGAAAACCACCTTTGCCGTCTCCGATGAGTAATGTGCCGTAATTCGCATCCATTTTTCCTATTTTTATCCGAGTTTGGTCTATGTTACCGCCCAACAATATATCTTGGTGGCCATCGTGGTTGTAATCGCCAGTAGCAATGGCTTCTATGGGTGACATATTGGCCTCCAAAGGTAAAGTATGGGCAATAAACCGGCCATTGTTGTTTTCAAAATAAGTGGTTTGAAAATAATTAGCGGTTAATATTTTGGCGCGTTGCAACTGCGTTGAATCGAGAATATCGGTAAGTGTGGCTTCCGAATAGGCATCGTAAGTAGGGAATTTTTGGCGAAAACCTACTATTTGATCGGTCAATTCGTCGCGAGATGCCATTGGATAGGATTGATTCCCAATAAAATAACAAATAATGGGATCAATATAGCCATTTTGGTCAAAATCAGCGTAATGCAGTGTCATAGGCTGTTCGGCACTGATGTCGAATTGGCTATTCAGTCCCCAGTTGCCAGCCACGAGATCGAGATCGCCATCGTTGTCCATATCCGCTAATGCAATTCGGTTCCACCAACCGTTGAGGTTTTGGTTAAAAAACGCAGCCGTAGTTTTGGTCATTTTACCCTTGGAAAAAGAGAATACTTCGAGTGCCATCCATTCGCCGCAAACGATTAGTTCTGGGCTACCATCTTTGTTCAAATCTACCCAAACAGCATCTGTAACCATACCAATTTGACGTAATTCTGGCGCAATGGCTGCTGTTACGTCCTTAAATTGCCCTTTACCATCGTTTTCCAGCAACATACTGGTACCTGCTTCGGGATAGTGCCCTGAAACTGCCCTTCCGCCCACAAAAAGATCCATATCGCCATCGGCATCGTAATCCAGTGCTCTTACGCAACTGCCCATATTGGTTTCGGTGGGTAAGGCGGCGGTGTTTTTTACAAATTGGCGGGCTTGGTTGATATACAGCACATCTTGTAATGCAGGGTCATTGGCGGGCAGGTCGTAACCGCCGCTCACGACGTATAAATCCTGATCGCCATCGCCGTCGGCATCAAAAAAAACGGCATCGGTGTCTTCCGTTGGTTTGTTGGGTACGGGTTCAAACATATTGGAAACAGGCATGCTACCGTCCTCCAGTTGTATCAGTACAACACCTTGCTGGTTGCGCGCACCGCAGACAAATGCGTCCGTGAGGCCATCGTTGTTCAAATCGGTGGTGGCGATGCGAGGCCCTGAATAGGAGAGCATATTGGGCATCAAGGGCTGAATTTTAAAATCGTTGGTTTTGTCTTCTTGGTGGCGAAAATTGATTTTTGCTTCGGAATTGGTAAAAATAGGGTTATTTTTTTGTTCTAAAACTTTGGTGATAACAGTCGATTTAGGCGCGAGCGTCATCGTTTGGTCGATAGGGATATTATTGCGGATGGTCTCCCCTACTCCACCCGGCCAAGTGATTTGTAGGGAGTCAATCTTAGACTCCGAAAAGCCGATATGTAGCGGACAGAGCATAGAAGATTGGAAGCCATGCACGGGGTAATACTCTGCATATTGTACGATTTTACCTGAAAAAACCTTGATTTTAGTGCCTAATGCAAAAGTGTTTTTGCCCTCCATTTTAAGCGAAAGACGCAGAAAATGACTGTTTTTACGGGTGGCAGTGGTTTCATTTTTGAAAAGACCCGCCGCTTGGTTCATATTGTTCACCACCAGATCGAGATCGCCGTCGTTGTCCAAATCGGCATAAGCGGCACCGTGGGAAAAATTGGCTTCCTGAAAACCCCATTCCGTTGAGCGATCAGTAAATTGGAGGTGGCCGTTGTTTTCAAAGATATAATTGTGCAATGGTGTCGATTTTATACTTTGCAACATTAAAAACATACGGCTACTCGATTCGCCACGATTGAATTTTAGCCGTTCATTGGCATAAAATTTCATAAAATCCATATTAATCATATCGCGCCCGTAGCCATTGGTTACGAATAGATCGCGGTGGCCGTCGTTGTTAAAATCGGCGAGTAAAGGTGCCCAACTCCAGTCGGTATTTGACACACCTGCCAATTGCCCAATTTCGCTAAATGTGCCGTTTCCATTGTTCAATTGGAGCATATTGCGCATAATTTGGTGGTAAAAACCATTTTGCAGGGTATTATTGTATAGTTCGTAGTTGTCGGGTGCGAAGAGTAGTTTTTGCCTTTTATTGGTTTCGGGCAACATATCGAGGGTGATAATATCCTGAAAACCATCGTTGTTTATATCTGCAATGTCCACACCCATCGAAAAATTGGATAAGTGGCCCATTTGCTCTTTAAGCGACTCTTTAAAAGTACCATTTTTTTGGTTGATATAGAGATAATCTTCTTCCACGTAATCGTTAGAGACATACAGATCGGGCCAACCGTCGTTGTTGATATCCGAAACATTAATCCCCAGTCCATAGCCCAAAGGATTGGAAATAATACCTGCTGCTACGGTGACATCGGTAAATTTGCCTTGGTTATTTTGGTACAAGCGGTCACCGGCTTCGGGATCGACCATTTTTTTGACAAAGGCGGCATCAAAATTTTGAAGGTTTTTGATATTGTGGTTGAGTACGAAAAGATCGAGATCGCCATCCAAATCGTAATCTAAGAACGCGGCATGGGTCGAATAACCGTCATCAGCAACACCCATTTCCCGTGCTTTATCGGTAAAAGTACCGTCGGTATTATTGATAAACAATTGATTTTGACGTTCTTCGGGTTCTAAATCGCCTGAATAGCAGACATAAATATCGACCCAACCATCTCCATTGACATCGGCTACAGAAACACCTGTTTTCCAACCTTTGTTACCTGCCACGCCTGCTTTTTGGGTGCGATCTTCAAATGTCCAATTCCCTGTATTGTAATAAATGGCGTTAGGTTGTTGGTTGGAAGTAAAATAGATGTCCAATAAACCATTATTATCAAAATCGGCGATAGCGACACCGCCGCCATTGTAAAAATATTCATAAGTGATGATGTTTTGGAGTGGGCTTTCAACGAGTTTATTGTCAAAATGAATACCCGATGTGGCAGGGGAAACAGGGGTAAAAAGCGGTTGGGCTGAGGCGCAATACGAAAATGCGAAAAGAAGGATAGAAAACAGGGTTATTTTTGGCATAATGTACAATAAATAGTTCTAATTGGCTGCAAAATACGAAGCAAACGCGATAAAAAAACAATAGGCTTTACAAACAGAAAATCTTCTGTCCATAAAGCCTATTATCTTAGTTATAAATACCTAATAATGAATTAATTAGCGTCCCACCAAACACGAGCATTCCAGTTGTCGGCCGCTCCCAAACGGGAAGTAGCAGCACCTAGATTTTCCTTGTTCAATCCTGCTTCGCTAGCAGGATATTGGAAACGACGCGGGATAGATCCACCGGTGTAATTACCTGGGAAATTAACCGCCGTCAATTGAGGGATACCAGAGCGGCGCCAGTTGGCGTGTGGCTCGTAACCATCCAAAAACGAAGTGATATAATACTGTGTATTGATCGCTTTCATTTTCTCATCTACTGAACCCGCTGCTGGGTAAGCTATAGAAGTGCTATAAGCCGTTGCTGCCGCGTCATCAATAACGCCTGCTGCTGGATTGTACAGTTTCAATTGCAAAATAGAAGACGCTACACCAGTCCTGAAATAATCTTCAGCAGTACCGGTAGTCACCCAACCTCTTTCTCTTGCTTCGGCCATCAATAACATCGTTTGTCCATGAGAAACAAGGATATTTGGATCGTTAGCATCCGCAAAAGAAGAACGCAATTGAGAATAAGTAGCAATATCTGTGATTGATGCTGGATCAGAACCACTTGGCAAACCTTTTTGAGCGGCTGGAGAATCGTCCTCAGTGCCAATTACAGCAGTTGCTGCATCGCCAGTACGTACTACTGAAAGGATTTTCAAACGTGGATCAGCATTGTTTTTCAACAAATCGATAAACGTTTTTGAAAACTTGAAGCCATTAGCCGACAATTCTAAACGACCGCCATTGAAAAAGCCCAATACATTACTATTTGGGTTTACAAATGGGCCTGCCAGGTGATTGATGCGGAATGATTCTGTGTAATCAGAGAACACGCCACCAGCCACTGCTTTTGCTACGCCAGCCTGTGCTGCACCTGCATCCTTTTTAGACATACGCATCGCTACGCGCAACATCAAAGAATTAGCTGCTTTTTTCCATAAAGTTACATCGCCTTTATAAGAAGATGGGTCACCTTTAAATGGCTTAGAAGCATCGAATGAACGCGCTGCTACTTCCAATTCGCTAATTAAGTCAGCCAAAATAGCCTTTTGCTCGTCATATTTAGGAGAGAAAACACCATCATAAAAACCACGACCTGCTTCAAAATAAGGCACATCGCCGTAAGAATCCGTCAACCTCAAAAATACGAAGGCTTTTAGGACACGTGCTGCGCTGTTATAGTTGATATCTGCTGGATCGGTTTTTGTTTTTTCTAACAAATTAACCAAACTTTTCACAGAACCACCGTAAGATGCATCCCACAAAGCGGAATTATAACCTTCGTTGAGTTCGTATTTATCGCCTTGCGCCCAGTTGAGGGAGGCAAATTGTTGGATAAATTGCGTATTGTAAATTAGGTTGTTCCTCCAAGCCTCATATTCGCCACCGGATGCGTCCAATGCGGCTTTAGTAAATAGGGCATCCGAAGAAAGGGTTGAAACGGATGTTGGATCTATATTTATTTCGTCAAAGTCTTTAGTACAAGCACCCAAAATAAGGATACTCATTACGGTTAGACATTTAATTAGATTTTGCATAATATTAAAAGTTGTTTTGTTCTTAAAAAATAATTAGAATTTCAAATTTACATTAACACCCATAGAGCGTACTGGAGGGTAACCGAACCACTCTAAACCTTGGCCGTTGCCAGAGTTATAAGTAGATTCTGGGTCAATGTTGGGTACATACTTTTTCAAGATGGCTAAGTTACGGCCAACCAAAGAGATATTGATCCCTTTGATACCGCTTTTCCCAAACGCTTTAGATGGGATACTGTAGCCCAATACAACTTGGCGTAATTTGATAAAATCAGATTTGTAGATAAACTCTGAAGAGATATTCAAACCGATAGATTGGTTATAAGACTGAGCACTAACGTTTTTATCGTTTTTCGCACCAGTTGCTTCGTCAATACCGTCAACGACAAGACCGCCTTCGCGGCCTTCCAATGTACGTTGTGTTTTACCGCGATAAGTACCAAAATCGTTTGTACCAGAATACATCATACCACCAAAACGACCGTCAATTAAGAATCCGAAATTGAGGTTACCCAAACGGAAATCGTTGTTTAAGCCCAAAGTAAGCGGAGAGACACCTGTTCCATAAGCCTTAAGATCGCCGCGTTGTGGCAAGCCGTCTTTCAATAAGATTTGGCCAGCAGTATTGCGCTTGTAATCAAAGCCCATCACTTGTCCGAATGCCTCGTCGACGTTATGATCTACAAAAGCAGTCAATGAACGTGCATTGGCTACGCGAGAGGTAGTCAACTGGTCAGAAATTTTCACAACTTTGCTGATATTATAGCCCATATTGTAAGAAAGATCCCAAACCAATTTTTCAGATTTTACAGGTGTAAGGTTCAATAATAATTCGACACCTTTATTGCTTACTTCACCTACATTGATCAATACGCTACCAAATCCGCTTGTTTGAGAAATTTGGCTGCTAATGATATCATTCGTTGTTGCCCTTTGATAGAACGTAAGATCAAGACCAACCCTATTGCTAAAGAAACGACCATCGATACCAAATTCAGATGAGGTAACTTGGTATGGCAACAAGTTTTGGTTTGGAATTGTGTTTGTACCAATTTCACCTACTGGCAAATTGTCATACGTATTGCTGCTCAAGCGATAAGGCAATGTAAGTCCATAAGGACTGCGGTCACCACCCACTTTTGACCATGCTGCACGTACTTTTGCAAAAGAGATAAACGCTGGCATTTTGAATGCTTCAGACAAGATAAAACTTCCTGCCACAGATGGGTAAAGGATAGAGCGGTTATCAGCAGAAAGTGTTGAATACCAGTCATTACGAGCTGTTACCGTCAAATATAAGAAGCGATTATACGACACCTCGCCAGAACCAAAGAAGGAGTTAATCCTCTTTTCGCGATAGCCGTAATTGGTGTTCTTGTTTTGAAGGTTATTGATATTGTAGAACCCAGGAACAAAGAAATTGCTACCGCTGTATCCAACAGTTTCATCTTTTTGAGTCATGGCATTTCCACCTACAAAAGCATCAATTCCGATTTTAGAACCAAGGCTTTTGTTCACGCCTAAGATCCATTCTGCGTTTCTTTCGCTGAAACGGTTATTGGATTGGTCGTCGATTTGGCCACCTGGTGCATAGTTAGTACCTGTTGGGGTAATATCAAGATTGGCACGAGTGTATTGATCCGTTCCAATTCTTGCGCGCAAGTACAACCAACTTGTAAAGTCATAACGCGCTTCGATAGCGCCAATAAGACGGTCGCGTGAGTCTTTTTGTTGGAAATTTTCAGTAGCCCAATATGGATTAGTTACATAAGGGTTATTGCTAAATGCTTGCTCACCACCAGTAGCAGTTTGCTTGCTTTCTTGGAATGTTTTCACATTCCAGCTGGTTGGTGTAAGACCTACTGTGAAATTGGCATTACCTGGAGAATCCGACAAACGCGGGCGATTGCGCACTCTTTCAGCAATATAGCGTGCACTTACGTTCACATTCAATTTGTTTACAGGGTTAATGCCAACGTTCATACCAAAATTGTTCCTGCGCAAAGTAGAGCCAGGAATTACACTTTGGTTGTTTTGGTCAGATGCCGTAAAATTGTAAGTCATCTTATCCGTTCCACCGTATAAAGAGATGGAATTGTTCAAGTTGGTACCCGTGTCATAGAATTTTCCAATAGCACCTTTTTGAGCAGAATATGGGCGAGAAGTACCATCGAATTGAGGTACAGAGCTACCATCCAATTTTGCGCCCCAACTGTTCAATGGGATACCAGTAACACCAGCAGCATCCACAGGCTTTGCGCCTTGTGTACCGTGGCCGTATTCATACTGCCAATCGGTAAAGTCCATTGCGGATTCAGAGGCAAAATTACTATTGATTTCCACACCCAAGCCTTTGCGCTTAGAGCCTTTTTTAGTGGTAATCAAGATAACGCCGTTAGAAGCGCGCGCACCATAAAGGGCTGCCGCATTACCGCCTTTTAGGACAGAAATGGTTTCTACTTCATCGGGGTTAATCATTTGAATACCATCACCGGCATCACGACCACCCCATTCGCCAGCAGAACCGCGGTTGGAGTTGTCCATTGGAATACCATCAATAACATAAAGAGGTTGGTTATTGTCGGAAATGGAGGTATTTCCCCTTAAAACAACCCTTGTAGAGCCGCCAGCACCTGTAGCAGTACTCACTACATTAAGGCCAGCCACGCGACCAGTGAGGTTATTTACAAGGCTGTTAGTCCTTGCTTTGGTTAAGTCTTCGCCTTTTACTTCTGTAAGGGCGTAACCGAGTGCCTTTTTCTCCTTACGGATACCAAGGGCAGTTACAACAACTTCGCCGAGTTCGGCATTGGATGCTACCATGAGGATCGTGATATTGTTTTCACGGTCTGTTACAGTAACATCTTTGTCTTCATAACCTGTTGCACGTACTTCGAGTACAATTTCGCGAGCAGGCACCTTTAAACTGAAATTACCGTCTGCATCGGTATTGGTGGCTGATTCGCCAGAACGCACCTTAATTGTTGCAAAAACGGATTCACCATTGGCTTCTTTTACAACTCCGGTGAGTTGTTTTGTCTGAGCCAAAAGCACACTGTGCATGCACAATATGCTAAAAAGGGTAAGTAAATAGTAACGCATAATGATAGAATATTGGTTAAAATAAATAGAATGAAAAAGATATTGAGGAAGGTTGTTGGATAAAATAGTTGATTTATCAAAAGTTAGTTAATCGATTTAGCGATGTTTCTGCAAAAGTAGAAGTATTAATTAAAACAACAAAAGAAATCAAAAAGAATTTCGGATTATTATTTGGGGCATTACCCGTACTTGTTTTGTTTGTATGGATTCATTAGATATTTGATTCAATAACATTTCAATTGCGGCATTTGCTAGGTCCTCAATAGGCTGTGCCACAACGCTAATTGGTGGTCGGAATAACCTAAAAAGATCATGGTCATCGAAACTAGCAACACCAATATCGCCAGGTATAGATTTATTTAAATTGTTAAGGCATTCCAATCCTAATATGCCGAGATAGTTGGTGGCAAAGAATATGGCATCCAAATCGGGTTGCGCCCTGAATCGCGCCTCCATGACGGCGGGGTCAATTTGTATTGGACTGATATGAGGAAAAACCATTACCCTCTCTTCGTCATAAAGAATACTGTGGTCTTTTAAGCATTGTCTGTAGCCCTCTAAACGCTCTATCATTTGGGTCATTTTGCTGTCGATGGTGGCAAAACCGATCTTTCTTTTTCCGCTTTTAATCAATGCCTGAGTCATTTTGTACGATCCCTGAAAATTATCCAAAATAACATAATTGGTAGGTACATCCTCAAAATAACGGTCAAAAAGTATAATAGGCACTTTTTTTTGCGTCAACTGTAGAATCGAGGGTCTTAATCCGGGTGTTGGAATAACAATCAGCCCATCTACATGCTGACTGCGCATCAATTCCAGTAGCTCTTTTGCCTTTAATTCGTTGTTATCGGTGCTGGCAAAAACCACTTTATAACCTTTTTTATAGGCGATTAATTCAATTTTTTTGGCAATATTTGCAAAAAAAGCATTGCCAATATCCTCCACAATTAAGGCAATAGTGGCTGTTTTGCCTGTTCTAAGCCCTTTTGCAAAAGCGTTGGGCTTGAAATTATTTGCTTCAATAATTTTTTCTACCTTTTCAATGATGGCATCACTGATCCTTTTTTCCTTTGCCTTTCCATTGAGCACAAATGAAACGGTGGTGACAGATACGCCGGCTTCTTCCGCGATATGTTTTAATAGGATATGAGCCATATTAATTCAAAAATATTTCATCTACAAAAAACCATCCAACGGATCCTTTGCCAGGGTGCCAACTCGGTAGTTTTTGAACGGATCTTGCTTTTACTTTGATGACATTCATTTTTTGAGCAGGGAATGAACAAACAAAACCAATAGGTGAATTTGGGCTGGATATGGATTTGGGCTGCTCGGGTTTTAGTTTTTTTAGTAACGAAAATTTGCCGTTGAGTCCGCCCCAAACTTCAATTTCTTCCGCAGGCATGATATAACTTCCAATATCAACAAGGCTACTAATAGATATGGTTGATAACGTAACGGCTTCGTTAAAATACAAAAATGCCTCCATCTGTGTTTTGTCAAAACCCAACCATTTGGTAGATCTGAAATCGCTATCTCCAATTTTTTTATTGGCTAATGTTTTAGGTCCTTCACCTGCATACGACGGATTGGGCGGGTATCGGAGGGCTACACTATCGGGCAAAAAACCCACTTTGTAAAAATTGCGCGTGGCAATATCACTGCTGATCCATCCCGGTAAAAAAGATTTTGCGGTAAGTACACAAGACTTATCCACGGATATACTATCATCTTCGGGGCTGATCGGCGATGTAAGGCTGTCTGGCACTGTGCCATCGAGGGTATATCGAACAACAGCGCCATTAATATAATTTTTTAACAAGACTTTGGCGGAAGTGGTAAATATCTGCTCTTCTCCTTCCAAAATGGGGGCATTGAGTTTGGCTACCACATTTTCGCCGCTGTAACCTGTTTCAATATTGGTTTTTGGCAAATTGGCTTTAAGTACACTAAGTTCATCTACGGAAAGCGTGTTATTCCATAAATATAACGCGTTTAATGCCGGAAATTCCTTCAATACCATTAAATCCGTAGCCGCAATTTTGTGCTGGACAGCGATAGTTTTTTCAGGTATTTTAATTGCTTTAATTCCCCTAATGTTGCACCGGTAATTGGCGTAAATGACAAAGTAAGTTTGCGTAGGTTTGGAAAACCAGCAATGACCCGCAAGTCTTCATCCGTAATGGGCATTTTATTTAGGTTTAAACTTACAATCTGTTCTTTAACAGCCTTTAGTTCTTCAATATATGCGCTTTTAAAAGCCGAAATACCATAAAACTCAACGCCTAGTGCTGGTGATGTTAATGCAAGTGGATAAACAGCCCGATAATCGTTATTTAATTTTTTGATGACATCTGAATTGGCTGCGGCAAAATCGTAGTTTTCTTCTGCTTTTCCACTAAAAACATGGGCTGCCAATACGGCTAAACTATCATTTTGTGGCAATTCGGCTACTTTTTGCTTGAAACTCGATCCACTTTTGATCCAATGGTAGAGTATTTTTATTTCTTCATCTGTCAATTGCGGCTTGCCTTTGGGCGGCATGTGTTCTTCGTCTTCCAACGGTAAATGTGCCCTGTGCAAGAGCAAACCTAATTTAGGATCAGTCAGATCCCATAATTTGCCGTGTTTACCACCTTTTAAAATAGATTCTGGCGTTTCCAGCGACAATTCTCCCTTTAGTTTTGTTGCATTATGGCACGAAAGGCATTTTTCTTTTAAAATTGGATACACCAAGTCTTCAAAAACCCGCGCATCCTCCAACGCTACGGTTGCTATTTTAGAAGTTGAACTCAACGGTGCAAAAAGGTAATTCTCGCCATGGGTAATGGCCGCACCTTTATGTCCTGCAATAGTAATCGCTACAAGGCCCGCCGCAAAAAAACTTTTTGACACCAGATTGTTGGCTCGAATTTGATCTCTAAATGCATACCCAGCCCATGACAAGGCTGCAACCCCTACCCCACTCCATTTGTGCCAAAAGAGTATATCCGCATTGTAATCGCCTTCCTGACCCAGAAAAAGCCCCATTAGTGCCGCCAATGCACTCGAAACTGCCGTTAATAACAATAAATTATTGCCAATGGATGCTGGAAGATTAGCGTTTTTGGGAACAATAAAAAATTCCCATAGGCCCGTCAAAACAAGCAGTACAATGGGAAAATGTAGTACCAAAGGATGCATTCTACCAACGACTTTTAATGCCACAGGTAACTGCATGTGGGTGCCAAAGAAGGCCAAAAATAGCAATAGGCAATTCAGTGCAATACAAAAATTATAAATATAGGTTTTAGGCATAAAGCACACTTAAAAGGTTGAAGTAGAGCACTGATTTAAGCGATTAATCCATTAATAACCTTACCATGTACGTCCGTGAGTCGATACCTGCGACCCAAGTGCTTATACACCAGTTGCTCATGGTTAAGCCCCATTAAATGGAGTGCGGTTGCTTGGAAGTCGTGTACATGCACTGGATCTTTCTGGATATTATACCCAAAATCGTCGGTTTCTCCATAAACACCTGGTTTTACACCACCACCGGCCATCCAAATGGTAAAACACCTTGGGTGGTGATCACGACCGTAATTATCAGCGGTTAAAGTACCTTGGCAATAATTGGTACGGCCAAATTCGCCGCCCCAAATAACAAGTGTTTCATCCAGTAATCCACGTTGTTTGAGATCGGTAATCAAGGCCGCAGAGGATTGGTCGGTATCTTTGCATTGACCAACAATTTGAGAGGGCAGATTGTCGTGCGCATCCCAACCTTGGTGGTAAATTTGGACAAATCGAACGCCATTTTCCGATAATTTACGTGCCAATAAGCAATTGGCAGCATAAGTACCCGGTACCAAACAATCGGGACCATACAA
>JAAFHO010000979.1 GCA_013297575.1 Chitinophagales bacterium | reverse complement strand
ATTTTTTAATAAATATACCAGTTTTGTCAGTCCCAATCACACCAAACGCAAAGCCTGCTTCTGTAGCATTAAGTTCATTTAAAAAGTAAAAATTGATGCGATTTTGTACATTGTACTTGGTTACAATTACATCACGTTCGGTAGGCGTGTCCAAGGTATCATGCTCAAAATTGGGGTGGTAACGAAATTCGCAGACTTCAAATGAAACTCCTATCGGACTAAAAAATACATTCATTCCAGATACCGCATTATTGATCCCCGCCTCTGTAGTACCATACAGACCAAGGCTATCTGAAAAAATATGTGCAATAATTGTAAATTTTTTGTTGACACAGGGTAATGATTCCTGCTGAAACCTGTAACTTTGGGCGGTAACAGACGTGAGACCCAATAAAACGAGTAAAAGTGTAAAGAAAACGTTGTTTTTATACATCATAATTGCGTGTTGTTTGGTTGTGCGTACAAATTTACATCAAAATTCAGAATCCAATTAATAAATATGAACTTTCGGCGCTACAAGATCTATTTTTCTGCCTTATTATTATTGCTAACCTCTTTTGGTGCACTTGTTGCCCAAACGGCAGACAACACAAAAGGCTGTTTCCCTTTATCTGTTAACTTTACAGCCCCAATTGGTGCGACCTCTTGGTTTTGGGATTTTAAAGACGGCGGGAGTTCCAACCTACAAAACCCCTCCAATATTTTTACAAGTCCCGGTGTATATGCTGTTGATTTTAAAAATACACCCAATGGTGCTGTGGTAGGCACTATCGAAATCACAGTTTGGCCCAAACCTGCGATAATGATCACCTCATCACCTAGTTCGGGTTGCGCTCCATTATCCGTAAAATTTCAAGATGTATCCACAGCCGATCCAAGTATTATCATACAAACCCGCTCGTGGGTATTTGGCGATGGCGGCAGTGCGGTAGGTAATATTATGCCTATGCACACCTATACTACCGCTGGTAATTTTACAGTATCATTAGAACTCACCACCAATTACCCTAGTTGTAATATTACTAAGGTATTTACCGACCAAATTAAGACATCGATTAAACCAATTCCGGCATTTACAACCAACCCAAATCCGCCTCAGGCCTGCGCGCCTCCACTTACAGTTACCATTAGTAATGCCTCTACAGGCTTAAATGCGCTTTTATATGAATGGGACTTTGGCAATGGCAATACCTCTACTAATGTTACGCCTAATGCTCAAACTTATACGCAATTAGGCTCTTTCCCAATCAAGTTGGTGGTAACTGATATAATTGGTTGCTCCGACTCAACGCAGACCAATGTCGTAGTTGGAAACCCGCCCGCTAATTTTTCTATACCTGATACGGTTTGCCTCAATACAGTGGTGGCTATCAATAATACCTCGCCTCCAGGGGTGTACAATTGGTCATTTGGCCCGAATGGTGTCTTGGTTGGCCCATTAACAAGTAGCCCTAAAGTACAATTTACGGCAATTGGCAACCAACAAGTCACCTTAAGCGTAACCGCAGGAGGATGTACAGGTACTTCCACTAAAACCGTGTATGTTGATGCTGCTGATGCTAGTTTTTCATTAATTCCCAATTATTCTTGCGCTGAACCAGCCATTTTTGCGCTAAAAGCACTTTCGCCAGCGGCATCCCAATGGCAATGGTCGTTGCCTTATGACTCGACTTCTACCTTAAAAAACTTTACTTATTTTTGGCGAAACGCCGACACTACGGGTTATACTTCATTAGGGCCATTTATGGATAGTATCCAACTTGTTGCCATTAATCCATCAGGCTGCCGCGATACAAGTCGCCAAAATGTTACAATTTGGCGACCGAACGCAAGGTTTATTCCCGATAAACACGAAGGCTGCGCACCTCTGACGGTTGTATTTACGGATAAAAGTTTTTCCAATGAAGCCATCAACCAATGGACTTGGCGTTTTGATGATGGAACGCCTAATATGGTTCAAAATAATGGCAACAATGTGAGCCATACCTTCACGCAACCGGGCGAGTATGAAGTAGAACTTATTATCAGGAATACTGCGGGCTGTATTGACACCTCCTATAAAGTACTTATACAAGTAGGCATACCGCTTACG
>JAAFHO010000978.1 GCA_013297575.1 Chitinophagales bacterium | reverse complement strand
CTCACTTTCAATATTTAACCCCACGAACAATACATTCACCACAATCGGTAATTTTCCAGCAGGATTTGCTGTGTATGAATTGTTTTTCTTCAACGGTCAATTGTATGGAATGGGTGATGTACCACCAAGTAATTCTGCGGGTATTGTTCAGATAAATATTACAAATCCATCGGCTTCTACGGTCGTACAAACACCGCCACAGTTTTTTATTGGTGCTACTTCTGCTCCAAATGGAGGGCCGATTTATGTAACCGATTTTTTTGGAGGAACGGATCTATCTACCTATAACTTCACCACGAATACAGTTACGCCTGGCTGTCCGATCCCTTTGACTTTTGTGCGATCATTTTCGGTAGCCCCGCTAGGAGTCCCCGAACTGCCTTGCGTATGTCTCAGTAGTGCAGGCTCACCAACGTTAACCAACGTTAATGCTTGTGTACCTAACTCGATTTCAGTGCCATTTACGGCGGCACAACCTGATTTTAATGATATTGTACGCTATATAATATACAGCAATCCGGCATCGCCACTCACAAGTATTATCCAAACAAGCACGACGCCAAATTTTAATTTCGCACCACCTTTTGTAGCCGGAACCACTTATTATGTAGCACAATTGGTCGGAAATAACCTGAATGGCAGCGTTGATTTAGCGGATCCATGTCTTCAAATATCGACGGCGACGGCAGTAACTTGGCGGCCTAAACCTACCGTTGTATCCCTTTCACAAACCGGAGACCTTTGTCCAGGTGCTTGTACAAATGTAACCATTACGCTAAGTGGTACGCCGCCTTTTACTTATTATTGGGCCATGCAGCAGGGCGGTAATTTTATCACCCCGCAATATACCGTTTTTAATACCAATACAAATCCGAGTGGATTTCAAGCCTGTGTACCAGCCAGCGCGGTGGCAGGAGCCGTTACGCTTCAAATGTGTGGAATTACGGATGCTTATTGTACCAATCCGTAGGTATAGCATTATAAAGTTCTTGTCGCAAACATAGCATAGCAGTTAGTTGATTTTGGATTCCAAATATCCATCAACTAACTGCTATGCTAAAATTTATCCCTTAATCAAAACAAATCTTCCCGTGTCCAATAAGCACTCCGCCTTCTGTATGAATTTCATAATAATAAAGTCCACTCGCAAAACTGCCGCGTTCTAGTGCGTAGTTGTTGCCCGACATTGTGCCATAGTGTGTTTTTCGACCAAGCATATCCGTAACCGTGATTTGCAACGGGAAAAATTGCTTAGGAATATTTGCATGACTAATGATTACCCGCTCATGAGCCGGATTGGGCGATACTTGCCAACGATCATCCAACGCTGGCGTTGTGGTGGCTACAATTGGAGGCGGAGCAATAGGCACAAAATCATTGCCAATGGTATGTTCTGTACTATTCGTGATGATAGGTGCGTTAAAATCGAAATAAATAGCCGCTTTGTTGTGAATCACCGTACCCAATGCCAAATCGGGCTTTTGGCGGATTCTAAAAGTAACAAACCCCTTGGATGCAGGCTCATTGGTATTGGAATCGGGCAGGAAAATATTGTCAAAACGGAAGGTAAGCACGCCTCTTCCCGTCACCGACCAAGTATAATTATGGCTACTTGCTCCAGGCTCAATAGAAAGCAAGTCAAGTGTTTCCTCAATCGTGTCTTTCAACACCACCGTAAATGCCTCCGCTGTACCGGTATTTTGGAAATGAAGGGTATATTCCAGTGCTGTATTTGCCTCAATAAAATGCTGTGTGCCGAAACCCAATGGTAGTGCTTCTTTGCTGTTGGGGTCGTAGGAATTTGTATTTTCTCGGCAATCAATATCGATCCACGGATCATCATCGGGGGTAGGGAACAGGTTAACAAACCCAGTTGTAAACACACCCGCATTGCAGCCCTGTACCACAACAGCACTTAGTTGCGCTAAACTAGGATGGAAAGGCTGCTGATCCACTTCAAGCCGATACGTAGAGCCATCTGCTGCCATTTTAAAAGTTAATGCCTCACCAGCGGCGAGTATCGGCGTTTCGGCTTGTCGTTGTATCATATCATCCTCTATTACAATGTAATCCGCAGGTGCTACCATATTGCC
>JAAFHO010000977.1 GCA_013297575.1 Chitinophagales bacterium | reverse complement strand
ATCTTGGAATGAAGATACACCAATTCCATTTAAGAACCTATTCCACGAATTTGGGGCTGTATAGTCTTGGCTTACTATATTTTCTGAATAGAGCATAAGCATTGATTTTGAATCATGGAAAAAGAGATTATTGTAATCAGCAAATATAAAATTGTCTGAACTTCCAAGCGTAATATTTTCGGGCGTATCCTCCGTTTTTTTACAAGAAGATAGGCATGAGAGGCTACCTATGATGTAGAAAAATAGCACAATTAGAACATCGCTTTTTTTCATGATAAAAATGTTTAAAAATTTGAAAATGAATAGTTTGTAAGACAAAAATATAGGAGAATGCTTTTACTTTAGTTTGAAGCCGATAAAGATAAGAAGGCAATAGTACTTACGCCTCATTTATACCGTAAATATGTTGCAAAATCCTTCTTTTGTCGAGCCAACGTAGCCCGACTACCATCAATAGGCACTTTTATTTTTCTACCACCAACTGCACCACCGATAACCATACCAACAGGCGTGAGCAGCAAGGCGTTTAACTTGGATTTTTCCTCTGCCGTGCAAAAAACACATATCGTTTCAGGCTTTGGAGTGTCATTCCCTTGTGCAACACCAGCGAGTATTCCAGTCGTCAAGGCGATTCCGCCTCCAAGCAAAATGCCTCGTCCTATGGCATGGGCATGTCTAAATTTTATCCATTTTATTTCCTCAACTCGATAGACCTGCTTGCCAATTTCTGGTCGGCGCGCATTAGTTCCGAGCGTTATAGTGCTATCAGTCACCTCCCAAAGGTACCGTCGTTGCTTGATCGGGCCATCTACCCATACGTGATATATTTGTTTATTCAGTGCTTGCGGCTTTGGTGTTGGGGTAGGGCTCTGCGCCCTTAAAAGAGTAAAATACGATAAAAACAGCAGGGCTGTCAAAAAGCGTTTTTTCATGTTGAACAAAGTTAAAAAGTTAAAAAAATGTTGTTTTGGCTTGTATTTTAAATCAAATCTCTTACCACCATACCGTTTTTCTAAAAAAGAAAAAGTAAATGACGGTAAGAGAGAAATATAGGAGAATGCTTTTACTTTAGTTTGAAGCCGATAAATAGTTGAAGGCACGCGTTTGTGTCGATATTTTGGTTCGTATCTGCTGCCAGATGCGAAGTATAAAAATGCTCATTGGTGATACGGTATTATTAAAATTGATGAAAAGATATTGAACTATAACCGACAACCTATACTCACCCCTGCCCTGCAAAGATTAAGTTGGGTAAGAACATCGCCTTATTGAGTAATATCAATATTATAGGAAAACACACTATCTGCACTTGTCGTAATCTCCTGAATTTTTCGTAGATTGTCTTTGTATCTAATATCAATCTTAATTAATTCTTCGGGAATACTTTTGATGCGTATGCGCTTAGTACCATTGATGGGCAAAGAATCATTGAGGGCTTTTGAATCAATTGCACCATAACTAGGAATGACTGGATTGCTAGATAAATAGGTAGATGCACTTGACAGTTTAATTGGCCGATTAGATTGGTTGCTAATCGTTAGATCAAGAACTGTACACGGTTTTGGATTAATTTCATATACATTATCACATCCTTTTTTCAAGGTGGCGCTGTACCCCGGAGCGTATTTTGAATTGTTAAAATCAATTTGTACAACAGTTTTGGCATAATCAGAAGGATTTAAAAAAGCATATTCTGCCATTCCTAGAGTGTCGGTTTTGGTTTTGAAAAATTCAGTGCGACACCAATATAAACATGGAAATGATTCCACGCTATCTAAGGTAATGGTCGCATCCAAAATTGGGCGTTGTGTGTAAAAATCTTTGAGGATTATTTTACACGATGTTGAATCATTGGTACATTCTGGGGTGGTTGGGTTGGGCGAAAAATCAAGTTTCACACAACCATACGAGACAACGGCTAAAAGGCCAAGTAATAGAAAATTCTTCTTCATTTTTTATTTGTTTTAGTTAAGGAATGGTGTCGAAATAAAGGTACAGATTGATGCACATCTTTTGCCCTCATATTTCCTCTTTTTCTACTTAAATAGGTAGGCTATTCGCGCAAAAAAACAGAAAATCTGAAACCAAAATCTGAAG
>JAAFHO010000976.1 GCA_013297575.1 Chitinophagales bacterium | reverse complement strand
TCGGCAATAAACGACCGATCGCGGCTACCTGCTTTGGGATTGGAGCGCAAGGCGTATTCAATCACCTTATCGGCGTATTGCTGGTCGTTAAAAATGCGCTGCAAAGCCTCGGCAACGGCGCGTACCAAGAGCGGATGGATATGAAAATTAGGAGCGGATGGATGGGTTCTTACAAACATCCCGAGTTAAGCACCAAGGTAGTTTTTCAATAATTTGCTGCGATTCGTAGCGCGCAACTTATTGATAGCCTTGTCTTTAATTTGGCGTACACGTTCGCGTGTCAACCCAAATTTATCACCAATATCTTCTAAAGACATCGGGTGTTCGATACCTAAGCCAAAATACAATTTGATAACATCGGCTTGGCGGTCGGTGAGTGTACCCAAAGAACGCTCGATTTCGCGGCGTAGTGAGTCGGCGTATTCCAAGTGCTGATCGGTACCTGGCATAGCGGTATTTTCCAATACATCGAGCAATGAATTATCTTCACCTTCTACGAATGGCGCATCCATAGATACGTGACGGGCAGCCACACCAAGGGTAGTTTCTACTTCATCGGTGGTGATTTCGAGCAAATCGGCCAATTCTTCTGCCGATGGTTCGCGTTCGTATTGTTGCTCCAATTCGGAGAACGCCTTATTAATTTTATTGAGCGAACCTACTTTATTCAACGGAAGGCGAACAATACGGCTTTGTTCGGCCAATGCCTGAAGGATACTTTGACGAATCCACCAAACGGCATAAGAGATAAATTTAAAACCACGCGTTTCATCAAAACGTTGTGCGGCTTTGATCAAACCAAGATTGCCTTCATTAATCAAATCTGAAAGGCTAAGACCTTGATTTTGGTATTGTTTTGCAACTGAAACCACGAAACGAAGATTGGCTTTGGTCAATTTTTCCAAAGCGATTTGGTCTCCTTGCTTAATTCGTTTTGCCAAATCTACCTCTTCTTCGGGGGTAAGAAGGTCCACTTTTCCAATTTCCTGAAGGTATTTCTCAAGCGACTGACTCTCGCGATTGGTAATGGACTTCGTTATTTTTAGTTGCCTCATGCTGTATATTTATAAATTTCGCCGCAAAGTTATGATTTTTTAGCGGCGTTTATCAATTTTTAAGTAATTTTTTAAGAAAATAATACTTGGTATAACAAAGGAGAGGTATCTTGGTTGCATTTTTTTTAAAATAAATTCGGCAAAAAACCAAATAAAATGTGGGTTTGTGTGCCGATAAATAGAACGACTGGGGGCAAACTTATGCTGTTTGATGCCAGCGGGTATCGCACCTTTCCATAACGGCATTCCCAAATACTTTTTTAATTTTGCAATTTATCATAACATATTTATGCTGATTAAAATCCAATACATTTCGCTGATCGGTTGTATCTTTGTTGTACTCACTAATGCTTGTAAAGAGCAGCACAAAACGGCAGCCCTACCCTTTCCCAGTCCCGAATGGTCAAAATTACAACCCGCTCCTATGGGTTGGGACAGTACATTGACCAAAGCCGTTTTTTACGATAAAATGCTTGGTGCACTCGTAGGTGCCGCCATTGGCGATGCGATGGGCGCACCTACCGAAATGTGGCACCGCGATGCCATTCGTCCACAATGGGGCTATGTCGATACCTTTACCGATGTGATTCGCAACGCCGATGCAGAAGGCACTTGGGAAGATAATCTCCCGCCCGGCAGCACAACAGATGATACCCGCTGGAAATACTTTATGGGTCAATTCCTGCGCGCGCCCGAAACCAGCACCGATTCGTTGAATGGGCGTGTTTTTGCTCAATTTATCGTGGATGCTTACACAAGGGCACAAAAACAGGCGCGCAACGTAACCAATTACGACCCAGAACCACTCGAACACGAACTGATGCAAGCTGCATGGTTGCAGGAATGGGCCAAAGTAGCCAAGCCCTATTTGGCCAATAATGTAGATGCGTATTCGGAAGCCGTGGACCGGTTTTATGGCGGTGAATTGGCCTGTGGTGGCATGCTTTATGCGCCGCTGGTGGGTGCATTTTTCCCTTCCAACCCTACAAAAGCCTATAACGAAGCATTTCGCCTTGGTTTTTTTGACATTGGTTATGCCCGCG
>JAAFHO010000975.1 GCA_013297575.1 Chitinophagales bacterium | reverse complement strand
GCCCAATTCACTCTGCCGATGACCTATACGTGGTACAAATTTTGACATATCTTTGTTTTAATCGAATAAATATAAGGAATTAACAAACAATAAAAGTGTTTTTTAGTTGTACTACCAACTATAACAATGCTCAAGGCTAGTACTAAATTAGGAGGTTTTTTTGTCAAAAAATAACGCTCTTTCCTGCATTTTTGAGCATTTTATTCTATATAACAATTCAATATTACGGTTAAAATATGAGACGGCGCGCTATTGTATGGTTTAGGAATGATTTAAGATTGCACGATAATGAGGCGATTACCAATGCGCTGCGTATGGCGGATGAAGTCATTCCAGTTTATGTGTTCGACGAACGGATTTTTATGGGCAAAACACGCTTTGGATTTGCCAAAACGGGTAAGTATCGTGCTCGATTTATTTTGGAAAGCATTGAAGACCTAAAACAAAACCTAAAAAAAATTGGCTCCGACCTTGTCGTTAGGATAGGAAAACCAGAACAAGTACTGGCCGAAATAGCTAAAACTTATCATTGTTCTTGGGTCTTCTGTAACCGAGAGCGCACCAAAGAAGAAGTAGACGTGCAAGATGTTTTGGAACAAAATCTTTGGGAAAGCGGTATTGAGTTGTTGTATGCCAGAGGCAAAATGTTGTACCATACTCAGGATTTGCCAGCACCGATACAACATATACCAGATGTGTTTACTGCTTTCCGAAAGGAAAACGAAAACATTACCCCAATAAGACCCCCTTTGCCAGCCCCAATTCGTATGCCTGCTTTGCCTAATGAAGTAGAAGTAGGTAATATCCCCAGCCTGATTGATTTTGGACACGAACCGTTTGAGACAAACGCTAATGCAGCATTTACTTTTAAGGGTGGCGAAACAGAGGGCATTAAGCGATTAAATTACTACTTGTGGGAAACGAATGCCGCTGCTAACTATAAACTCACCAGAAATGGGCTGATTGGCTCCGATTATTCCACTAAGTTCTCGGCTTGGCTCGCCGCAGGCTGTCTTTCGCCCAAGTATATCTATGCAGAACTTAAACGTTATGAAAAAGAGCGTATCAGTAATGAAAGCACTTATTGGATCTTTTTTGAGTTGCTTTGGCGCGACTTTTTCCGATTAATGGGCAAAAAACATGGTAATCGTATTTTCTTAAAAGGTGGTACGCACAATAAACCGCTAAAGCAACTGCGCAATAATCAAGAAATGTTTGCGATATGGGCAGAGGGCCGTACTGGCGTGCCATTTATTGATGCCAATATGCGCGAACTGGCAGAAACTGGTTTTATGAGCAACCGAGGCCGCCAAAATGTGGCTTCTTTCTTAGTGCGCGACCTCAAGGTAAATTGGCAGATGGGCGCAGAATATTTTGAAAGTCAACTGTTAGATTACGATCCTTGCAGCAATTGGTGCAACTGGAATTATGTAGCAGGTGTGGGCAGTGACCCACGCGAAGATCGCTATTTTAATATCCTGACCCAAGCAAAAAATTATGATCTTAATGGTGATTTTGTCCGCATCTGGTGCCCTGAATTAAAGGATGTTCCTAAAGAGTTTATTCACCGGCCTGATTTACTTACTACCGCACAAAAACTGTCGTATAATATGGGACAATACCCAAAGGCAGTGGTAAAAATTGATAAATGGGCGGGTTAGGATAGGTGTAAAGTCTGAAATATAAAAAGCGATTTAGTCCTGTAATATTGGTCTAAATCGCTTTTTTAATAAATATGCTAGTGCTCAGCGGTGATTAGTTATCTGTAATAGATTTTGCAAATCCTACTTTCCTATCGCACCATGAGTTATTGATCTGTTGTAGGTTTTTCTGCTTTTTCTGCTGCTGCTTTTGCCTGTTTAACTTCGCGGGCTTTTGCTAATCCTGCTGCTCGGTTCTTGTTTGCAGCATCATTATTTGTACTTTCTTTTTTTATTTTTTCGGGTGGCGCTAGTTGAGCTTCCGCTTCAGCAATGGCTTCCCGTCGAGCGGCTTCTATTCTTGCCCGTGTTTCCTCCCTTGATGTCAATACGGCTTTATCCTTATTTACTGCTGCTTTGGGTGTCGTGGAAGCAGGGCGATCTGTTTTTTTAACAGCAT
>JAAFHO010000974.1 GCA_013297575.1 Chitinophagales bacterium | reverse complement strand
GGTACTCCGAACACTAGGTAGTTTTTTGGTAGTAGAAGAAATGCGCCGCGGTAAAAGTCCACAAAAAGCCGTCGAAACCGTTGTAAAACGCATCGCTGCAAGATATCCTCAACAGGCTAAGGAAAACCAAATTGGATTTATTGCCTTAGACAAACGAGGCAGGATTGGTGCTTTTGCATTACAGGCTGGGTTTAGTTATGCTGTTTTTCAAAATGGAGAAAACAAGGTGTTTGAATCGGCTTATTTGATTAAATCTTAAAGCCTTTTGCTGGGAATTATAATATACAGGATGCTGCACCTATATTAGAAGCAGATATAGTCGGTCTCACTTATCATAGGCACGTTCTCGCACTATCCATAGGGCAGCGCCCTATGTTGGATATGTCGCCCTTTCAGGGCTGGGATGAGGTTGGTGGTCGCAGGTAAAGACAATTTCAAGAGGCACTATGTACGTATCAGGACACAATTAATTATGTCTGGATGCGTATTAGTGCAGCAGGGTTGGGTGTTAAAAACAAATGTCTCCGTTGCCTTTTACGATACCTTTAAACTTGTTTTCTGCTTTTATATTGGCATAAGTACCATTAGCATTATTACGGATGCATATCTTATACGCTTCCTTTAATTGCCCTTTTGAATCCGTCCATTCTGGGTTTTGAATACCATCGTAAAGGATTTTGGGTACTTTTCGGCCAAATTTAAAGTAAAATAGTACTCCTAATTTGTTGCGCAATGCAGGAATGTGTTTTTCTGAGGTATAAGCGTTATCGTGTATGGCTACTCGCGCTGGATAAGGATTGTAGCCCTTGTCCTTTATTGGTGTTTCGGCAATATAATAACTCACAATAGAGGTAGATGCGGTTTTGTTGCCTTGAATATCGTTATGGTGAATATCTACATCATTAGAAGCGAGTACCATAACACCAGTACCGGCAGGTACTTTTCCAACTATATTTCCTTTAGGGGCAAAATTTTTGTAGTTATTACGCAATACACGATTGTTGCGAACTTCCACAAAACCACCACGTTTTTTTGGCAAATCCGGCAAGTCGAATACTAAGATGCCACCAGTGTTGTTTTCTGCCAAGTTGTCATACACCCACGCATGCGAAGTATTTTCAATTTCAATACCTGCAACATTATGCTGAGCTACGCAATTTCGCACCCAAACACTATCCGATTGCCCCACATAAATACCAGCGTCTGAAGCACCAATGGCAGTACAACGCTCGATAATAACATGTTGACATTGAACAGGATAGAGCGCATAAGATCCATTGGTTTTTTTAGGTTTTCCTGTCCACCGAGCGGTAATATCTCGAAAGATAAGCCCCTGTACATTTTGGGTTTTAATTAAATCTCCTTTACTATCCTCTAAAGAAAAATTTTCAAGTATAATATCGCTACAGTTGCTCACTTTTATCCCTTCCGCTCCCTGTACTTGATTTTTAAAAGACAAAATTGTTTTATCCTGCCCTTTACCCCGTATCGTTACACGTTTTTTATCATCCAAAGAAAGCGAACCCGTTAAAGAAATTTTACCAGCAGGCAAATCAATCACATCCCCATCTTCTGCTAAAATAAGACGGGTTAAGATATCTTTTTCAATTTGTGCTTGCGCAGTAAGCAAACTGTTTACCACTACAAATAACACAATCGCAACTATTTTTTTCATATATAATACGTTAATTTACAGGCAAAAGAAAAGCCTTTCAAGTGTGCGCATATCACCAATCCCAGCCCCAACGGGGCGCCACATCCAACCTAGGGTGCTAACCCTAGGGCATTGAGCCATACCCCCAATCCCAGCCCCAACGAGGCTACATATCTAACATAGGGCATTGCCCTATGAGAACCACCCAGTCTTCTTCCTGCTACTACTACGTCCTCCACCAAGACCCAAAACCCCCAACAACCCACGCGTCAATTCACGCGCCACAGTACGTCCAACCTGCCGCGCCAAAGGATTATCAATAACCTTTTCAATCATACCTTTCTCCTCCTTTACCGGACGGCGGCTCTGGGATGAAGTACTATCTTGAGGTGGTGCTGCTTCAGCGGCTTCCTGTATTTTTCCAGTTAAAATTTCGTAAGCACTCTCC
>JAAFHO010000973.1 GCA_013297575.1 Chitinophagales bacterium | reverse complement strand
GGAGAGTACAACATAAGCCGCTCCGATAGACCCAAGCATGGCGATAAAAAATTGTACAAAATCGGTTAAAAGTACCGCTCTAAAACCACCAACGGTTGAGTACGCCACTGTCACTATTGCTGAAAACACCAATGTCACAACGGGATCTGCATCAAACATGACCCGACCTATCTTGATGGCTGCCAACGATACGGTAGCCATAATCATGACATTAAAAAACACGCCTAAATACAAGGCGCGGAACATACGCAAGAAAGCGGCTTCTTTGCCAGAATAACGCATTTCGTAAAAACCCAAATCGGTCATGAGGCCCGACCTACGCCATAAGCGCGCATACACAAACACGGTGAGCATGCCCGTCACCAAAAATGCCCACCAAGCCCAGTTGCCTGCTACACCATCGGTACGAACGATATCGGTAACCAAATTGGGTGTGTCGCAAGAAAATGTTGTGGCCACGAGCGAAACGCCCAATAACCACCAAGGCATTGTTCGACCGGAAAGGAAGTACTCGCTGCTGCTTTCGCCGCTTTTTGAAGAACCTCTCAGACCAAACCATAGGGAAATGATAAAATAAGCAGCAATCAGACCCCAATCAAGTAATGTTAGTTGCATAAAGTTAAATTTTTTCGTTGAACTAGTTATATATAGGTGTGGCAAATGTAGCGTTTTTTCTGAATGGTGCAATTCATTCAAAAAAAATGTAGCAATAGATCGTTGTAAAAGCATCAAAAAACGATTCAGTTAGGAGCGGTTGCCTATTTTTACTACAAATACCACAGTGCGTTGCCCCTAAAATTTTTATAAGAAAACCATAAATGCTTTTTCAAACTTATCTTTGTGCCATCTTTTTTTGAGAAGGAGGATATAGCGTGCCCGAAAGGATATAATCCTGTTTATCCCAAAAACGAGCCAATAACTATGAAAATACAAATGTTTACAAGTACACGAAATTAAAATTAAAACATGAAACACATTATTATTTTTCTACTTCATTTTGTAGTATCAGGCTCAGTTATTGGGCAAATCATCACGTTGGAAAACAAAACCTTAAATACACCGGGCTTTGGGTATCATGTGGAAGCAGTAATTGATGCTAGGAATCAACGGGTTTGTATTGGGTTTGTCCAAAAAGGGCTTGACAAAAATCGGGAAATGGCCGTGATGAATAACGTTGAGCGTGAAATATTAGCATTGTTTCAACGCTCCTATCCACGGAACGAAACCACTAAACCCCTCACGATTCGGCTCAATCATCTTGAGATTTATGAACTGGCGACTACTGAAAATGAAGTTGCCGGCGCAGAAGTCAATATTTCTTTTCTCGAAAAGAAAAATGACGCATCGTATATAGAACTGTACAATATGGGTACAACTACTGAGAAAAGAACAAGTCTGGATGTTACCAAATCACATGATAACAATATTACAAATGCACTAGATCATTGCTGTGCGATGTTTGCAAAAAGGATTCAAGAAGGCAAAACTTGGCAACGCCAATTGGCCGCAGAAACACCGCTCGATTCTTTTTTCATGCGTTTCCCGATCCAACAAGCCACTAAACCCACTAGAGGCTACTTTATGAGTTTTGAAGATTATAGAGATAATTTGGTCCTAACCGATCTTGAGTTTACAATCGAAAAGAAAAAATCCAAATCTGACCAACAAAATAATTTTTCTTTTGAATGGCAGCCAGGGATTATCATTGATCCAAAAACAAAGATTTGGGGTGTTTGCGATGGCGAAAGGTATTATATCAGGTCGTCTAGAAATACATTTTCTCGGATTGAGCAGGATTCTCAAGGGAGGCTCTATACCATGAATTATACAAATAAAGACCAATCTGGAGTTGGTTCAATATTGGGAGGAGTAGCTGGAGGAGTGGTAGGAGGAATAGTAGGAGCACTTATTGAGGAAGCGATCAACGACAAAAATGCCATTTTGGAGCGGTACTATATAAACCTGCATACTGCTAATACATTACCTGAATCTTCCCGTAAAAAAAGAAAGGCAGAAGCCGTCGTATATATTAATTGTGATCAATCAAAAGGGGAGTCACTACCAGTATCTATTTTGGTAGGCGGCAGAAGCATCGGGACTTTC
>JAAFHO010000972.1 GCA_013297575.1 Chitinophagales bacterium | reverse complement strand
CATGTTGGCACTGCACCAAGCATTGAATGGTAAATTTAGGGTTTTTGGCTATTATTTGAATGATGAACTGGTGTGTTATTGTACCACATTGCACAATAATCACGAACTGGAGGCGCATTTTTTGGGATATAATAAATCCCTCAACCATGACTACCAACTTTATTTGAACATGTTATACGATATGATTCAAGTGGCGTTTTCCTCCGGGTGTAAAAAAATTGTATTTGCCCGTACTGCACTCGAAATCAAAAGTTCGGTAGGTGCTGAACCAGAGCAACTATTGTGCTACCTGCGCCACCAAAATAGCCTCATCAACAACCTGACCACAACCATACTCGATTATTTGAAACCTGTGGAGGTATGGCAACAACGACACCCTTTTAAAGATAACTGATGCTGCGCTGGAAAATTGCTCAATTTTTTGAAATCCTGTGGTGGAAAAATTATCTCGGAGGAAAAGATAAACAGGAGTATCTCTATTGGAAACAGGCATATTGGGCTGGTTTTTTGGAGCAAAGCCGTATTCAACTCCAATCAGATGATACGATACTTGATGCAGGGTGTGGCCCAGCAGGTATATTTACGATACTCACAAATTATAAAACCGACGCTGTTGATCCTTTACTGGACAAATACGAGCGCGATTTACCCCACTTTTCAAAAAAAGATTGGCCGAATACCAGTTTTGTCTGTAGTACGCTAGAAGATTTTCGGCCAAAGCAACCCTATAACGTAGTTTTTTGCCTCAATGCCATAAATCATGTAATTGATATTGACCGTTGTATCAACCAACTCACGGCTTTTACACAACCGAATGGTACGCTTGCTATGTCCATTGATGCGCATAATCATCAGTGGATCAAACGTTTATTTCGCTTCTTACCCGGTGATATTCTACATCCTCACCAATATGATCTTGCCGAGTACGAAAACATGATGGCTAATCGAGGTTTTCAGATCCAACGTACAATATTGATAAAAAAAGAATGGATTTTTAATTATTATTTAGTAGTTGGTACTTTAAAATCTGCTTTGTGATTTTGTGGTAAATACACAACAGTCTTGATTTTTGTAGGTTAGCGCACAAAACCACGAAATACGCAAAACTAATGTTGATTAAATACGAATAAACTGCTACCTTGCGCCAAAATAATATAATATGAATACACGCCGTTCTTTTTTATCCAAAGCCTTAATGGCTACTTCTGTAGGCGGACTAAATTGGTCCTCTTTACTTGATCATATACAACCCAAACCTGACCCAAAGTCCGTCCCGCTAGTAATCGCCACTTGGGATAACCGAAAAGCAACCGCAGCCGCTTGGGATGTGCTTTCTAAAGGCGGTAGAGCCTTAGACGCTGTTGAGGCGGGAGCACGTATCCCCGAAGCCGACCCAGATGATATGAGCGTAGGGTATGGTGGCTTACCCGACCGCGATGGAAAGGTAACGCTCGATGCCTGTATTATGGACGAACATGGTAATGCTGGCTCTGTTTCCTTTTTAGAAAATATAATGCACCCAATTAGTGTAGCGCGGATGGTAATGGAAAAAACACCGCATGTCATGCTTAGCGGCGAGGGAGCCTTGGATTTTGCCCTGAAAAATGGTTTTGTAAAAGAAAATTTATTAACGCCTAAAGCAGAGCAGGCATGGAAAGATTGGCTCGTGAAATCGGAGTATAAACCCAAAGTAAATTGGGAACGCCACGATACAATTGGAATCGTTTCTATGGATAGTAAACAGCAAATTGCAGGTGCTTGTACAACCAGTGGTATGGCCTTTAAACTACATGGCAGGGTAGGGGATAGCCCCGTAATTGGTGCCGGAATGTTTTCTGACAATGAAATTGGTGCTGCCGCGGCTACTGGATTGGGCGAAATGGTACTCCGAACACTAGGTAGTTTTTTGGTAGTAGAAGAAATGCGCCGCGGTAAAAGTCCACAAAAAGCCGTCGAAACCGTTGTAAAACGCATCGCTGCAAGATATCCTCAACAGGCTAAGGAAAATCAAATTGGATTTATTGCCTTAGATAAACGAGGCAGGATTGGTGCTTTTGCTCTACAGGCTGGGTTTAGTTATGCAGTTTTTCAAAATGGAGAAAAC
>JAAFHO010000971.1 GCA_013297575.1 Chitinophagales bacterium | reverse complement strand
GTCGAGTTGCTGCGGCCGATCTGGAAAGCAAAAGTGCGCTCACCAAGAAGAGCCTCGGTCAAAAAATAACCGCCGAGCGACTAAAAGGGACGGGTAAATTAGCTTTCTCCGAAACAATTGACCTGATCGATGTTAATGGTAATGCATCGGGCACTAAGGTTATTATGGAAATACCACTTTGAATAATTTGCCTCGTTTTTTGGGATATTTAGGTGCCTGTTATAATCGGTTTGCGGTGAAAGCCTTCCGATTTAGTGCCGTAGATTACCTGCTCAAGCCCATCAATCCCGAAGAACTCCACAAAGTAGTGAACAGGGTTGCCAAAAGATAAAACACTTAGCACCTTCATATTTGGCTCGCTGTTTTTATCCTTTCTATTACATCTTTAATGATGGGGCGCACTATATTTTGTATTTCTTCCTGTGTCAGCGGCTGACCATAGCGGTAAAGTTTATCGATTATTTCATAGTTGTACTCATTGAATTTCACATGAATATTGGCTTTAAATAGAGGTGCATTTATATTGCTTTTCAAACCTTTTAAATAATAGGAGTAATCAATGCTGTTTATTATCAGTTTTTTAGCCACTATTTCTGAATTTAACCACGCCCTCAAGGTGGTATTCCACTCGCGGTCTGATTGATTTATGGTTAATGCATTAGAAGGTTCTATCATATTGGGAAATAACCTTCTTTCTACTTCAAAAAAAGAAGGTACAATCGTTTGCAATTTGGTTTCTACCAATTGAAACAGTTCGATCAAGCCACCATCAAAAGCAGCGAATACACTTTCAGGTGTTTTTTGCTGTTGTAAAGGGTTTTGGCTGCTAAGTTGCTTTTGTAGTAAGACCAGTTCTTTATCAATATCGTCGGGTTCTTCAATACTTGCACCATTAGCGGCTTTGATACTCAGTTCCAAACTCCATACCAATTGCTCACCAATATAGCGAACAAATGCTTCGGTATTGCCTGTATCGGCTAAGTTGAGGGCGCGGAGGTAATTGGCCTTATCCACGGATTTGATAATTACTGGTGGAAAACCATGACGAAACAGCACGTAATTCATCAAAAGCCGCGATACGCGTCCATTGCCATCGTCAAACGGATGAATACATACAAAGCGGTAATGCAACAAGGCCGCCAATAGGAGAGGGTGTGCCGTTTTGCTCGTTTCTTGGGTACTGAGCCATTCCACCAATTCCTTCATTTTAGCGGGTGTTTCTAGTGGAGTGGCGTATTCAAACATTTCGCCATTAGGGAGGCGTACGGAATTGGGTTGTTGCTTATATTCGCCCACCAGAATTTGGCGTCGGGTATTTTGTCCATCCGGCGTGATCGCCTCTTTCCAATAAGGCCGCACCAGCAATACTTTGTTCAAGTTATTAATATCCACCTCCGAAAGCGGCCGGTCGTCCTGTGTCCATTGGCGAATGAGTTGAAATGCGACATCGTGTGCTTTCATTTCTTCGTATTCGCGCATGGTGTGGCTACCTTTAGTATCGTCGAACAGGAGTAAAAGTTCTGTTTCGCTGTATGTAAGGGTATTACCTTCGATATGATTGGAATTGAAACTAAACTCCAATCGGAATTTTTTATCCAATTTTGACTGGAATTCAGGAGACATCGGCATTAATGCGTTGTATTCCTTTTTCAAACGGTCTATTTTTTCGAGAATTTGTTCCATAATAATTGGATTGATTTAGGATAAAATATTCATTTCTGATTTCCATGAACTGTTATAACGGCGGCAATTGCGAATATCATCTACATCACCCTGCTCGAATACGTGCTCAATAACGAAATTGGCTTTGGTATCGTAATCTATTGTATTAAATACGACATCCCCAAAAATCCGTTTATGGAATATGGGCTTTGTTTTATTTTCCATTTTACAAAGGTATGGATTAAGGCTTGAATTTTATTGATGTGGCGATTATTTTGTAATATATGTTTATAGTACGACTCAAAAACTGGACAAAAAATTGAGAAAACAAGTGTACACTTTGCGCTGATAAGAAGTATACCGTTTGCGCGGAATTTTGCAGGTAGATTTTACTACCTTATTTTGAAGTTTGTGACTGTCTAGTTTTTAGGCATATTATAGTA
>JAAFHO010000969.1 GCA_013297575.1 Chitinophagales bacterium | reverse complement strand
CCCCTAGCCCCCTACCCTATCCCCCTCGATGCCGCTTTACCGCTGTTTGGTTGGGGCATTCACTTCCGAGGAGTCGCATTCCAAGGTTTTTTACACGATTTCCGTACCACTAACGCCAAAGAAAGTACATTTTTAAGCCGTGTCGGCGAAAATATTTTTAAGGTAATTGCCGATACGAGTTGCAATGATGCGTACTTTCGCCGTGGCGATTGGATACGGACAGAAGAAGCCACACCAAAAGCCTTAACACAGGTTTGGGATTTAGCACAAAAAGTCATCCCAAATGATACTTGCCAACTCGTTTTTTTCGATTTAAACGCACAAAATTTGCATTTTTATAGCCATGAAGATCTCTATCAACGCCTTCAAATTAAGCATTAGCCTTGTTCTATTAGCAGTAGTTACACCTATACTGTGGAACTGTATTGATTTCTCCACCGACTACACCCGATTTTGGCTACTCGAACCCAACAGTAGTAACCAACGCACACTATTGCCTTTTACTTTTACAAGCGAACGCTATTACAGTTGGACGGAAGAAGACACCACTTACCGCAAAGAAAATATAGCGGCATGGAAAACCATGCTCGGCGATAAAATAAAGGATAATGATGTGTGGGCCATTTTGTATGAGATAACACCATATAATTTTTCTAATAAAAGTTTTCCTAAGAAAAATAGTTTTATGGCGTCGCTCAATAAATCGAACCATGCACTACATCTGCAATATTTAAGTTTTTCAAAAAAATGTGAAGCAATTTTTAATGGCGCTATGACTGGAGACGAATTTAAATCTCGCGCCACAGCATTGATTCCCGAAGGCAATACCATTTTACAGGCAACTGCCAATAACCCCGATTTGTGCAGAAGAGCGGCCTATCAATTGATAAAACTATACCGCGTTGATAGCAATTCAGAGAAAATCAAAGCCCTATTTGGCCAATATTTTAATGATAACACAAAAAAAGACTGGCTTCGCGCTGCGGCTATTTTTCAAGTTGCCGGCGCAGAAACAGATCCAATACAATCAAATATTTGGTATGCACGCGCTTGGGATGCTGGTTTTTATAACCCAATTTGGGTTTGGCATGGCATGTACGAAGATAAATTAGAGGCATCCATAGCCGCCGCAACCACAGGACGCGACAAGGCCACATTAACCATTATTCCTGCCACTCGCAAGCCTGGGCCAGCCTTAACTGACCTTCAAAAAGCGTATCAATTTGATCCTGCGGTTCCACACCTCTCCAAGTTGATGGAGCGCGAAGTGAATAAATTAGAAAATTGGCTACTCAGCCCAGTGTTATACGGCGAGCAAAATCGTGTTGAAATTCCTTATGACTATGAAAATCCTGCTAAATTAGACACTGCTGCACTGTTAAAAAAAGACATGGAGCATTTACACCAATGTAGGGCATTTGTACAGCAAGTCATTCAAGAAAAGAAAAGGGATGATATGGCTTTTTGGTACCTAACAGCCGCCCATTTAGCGTATTTAGACCGCGATTTTAAAGGTGCAATGGATGTAGCACAAGCGGGCAGCCAAATCACCAATACGCCAATCAATCAGAAAATTCAACTGCAATTGATCAATGTATTGGCCGAAATTGGAGGTGAGGGTCAAATTTCGACCGTAACCGAAAACAAAATACCCGGTATTTTCCAAGCCATTCGAGATAATGCAACGGCATTTGATGTACCTGTTGAATTGGAACAAAAATTAGCAACGTTACTTTCTGACCAGTTTATCAAAAAACAAGAACGTGCAAAAGGGGCATTATTATTAGGAAAAACCAGCGAATACTACGACGGTTTAGGTTATATGAGTGCAGGCGTTCTTTTTGAAAAACTACTAGAAATAGGTAAACCTGCTGATTTTGATCGTGCAATCCAAATTGTGGAACACCCACAAACTGATTTTGAACGTTGGTTTGCTAATGAGCCGTACCGCTATCATGCCAATTTTGAATATGATGAGCAAACAAGTAAAAACAAACTCGCGGACTCACAATCTAAGGGTTGGGAAACCAACAAATTACGGGAGTGTAAAGCGATGTATTATATGAGGAAGGATCAGCCCGACAGTGCATTATTAGCCATAAAAGACG
>JAAFHO010000097.1 GCA_013297575.1 Chitinophagales bacterium | reverse complement strand
GAAAAAGCGCATGGCATCAATATCCGAGCCTTTTAATATATTTTTTAATTCTTCCGGCTCATTACCAAACGCAACAATAGGAGAAAGCGCTGTAAGGCTATACCGCAAGTCTTTTTCTTCTAATTTTTGTACAAACTGGGTACTCAATGCCTCCTTAGTAAGCGATACCTCTGGAATATTTAAGTAAGGGTTAGCGCGTTGGAATGATATATTTCTAGTGGCCAATAGTTCGTTAGATTTAGTCCGCAACTCTACAGTGAGTTTATAATTGCCCGTCTCTAACAAGGAAATATCCATTTGAACAAGAGCGGCATCAATAGTAGAGGGGCGTTTTTTTTGATTACCCGCCGATACTAACTGGGTTTGACCATTATTGAAATCTCTTTCTATAATAAAACGTAGGGTATATTGGGGATCGGTAATCACATTTTTGCTGTTATAAATTTCAGCATAAAACGCCAATACAGAAGCCTCTTTATCGTAAAAACTAAAAGGAAGCGGCTCTAAATAATATCCATTCTTCACAAATGGATGCGCAGAAGTATCCTGCTTAAAACCGCGTAATAATTGTAACTCGGTCATAAACAATTGATTAGAAAGCGCAACAGAGATCGACTTAGTATATTTTGCTTTATTCTTTTCCTGCATTTTGTCCACCGCTGTAATCACCAATTCGTAGTCGCCATTGGGTACAGCCAATCGTTTTACATCCAACAAGTTGCTATAATGCGATAAGATCGGACTATTTAAGGTGTATTTCTCATACGCCACGACGGTTTCACCTTTTTTTATCAAGATCAAGATGTCTGCGCTTGCTTGGAACCTAGTACTATCTACGGCTTTCCATGAAATAGTAAAAGGATCTATTTCGATATTAACTTCTACATAGCCCTCATCGGGGGTGGCCATTATGGCATAAGAAACGCCTAAGTCTAATGCAGATAAGGAATGGGACAGTAGTAGTACTGCGAAAATGAGTCTAATTGTTTTGTGCTTCATAGCAAAAATGTTGCGATGCATCCACCGCTTTAAGTGAATAGAGATGTGGCATGATGGCCACAAATGACAAATCGATTGATAATCATCAGATTATGTTAGACATGATAAGCCAAGCCTAAAGTATGGCCTTATTCTCATTGCAAATATAGGAAGAAATACCAAAATAGGTGTAATATTTTCAAATGCTCCTTGTTAAAGTAGCACTTATCCAATATAAAGAAATTGTCGGGGCCAACTCCAGCCCCGACAATTCAATAAGATGCTAATATTAATCCATATCAAGTGCAATATCGACTTTTTCATGCCACGGCAATCCATCCAACGTAAGTCGCTCCATAAACGGATCGGGGTTAAATTCTTCTACATTGAACACCCCTTTTCCAGTCCATTTTCCTTCTAAGATCATGCGTGCACCAATCATGGCAGGTACACCCGTCGTATAACTTACACCCTGAGTTCCTGTCTCTAGGTAAGCATCGCGGTGCGAGCAATTATTCCAAACATAATAGGTGCGAGGTTTACCGTCTTTGATTCCTTTTATACGGTTACCAATACTGGTATAACCTGTATAGTTCACGCCAAGTTCTTCTGGTTTGGGCAAAACTGCCTTTAGGAATTGAAGCGGAACAATATCTACACCTTTATATCGAATAGGCTCGATGCCAGCCATACCAATATTTTGGATCACGCGCAGGTGCGTGAGGTATTCTTCGCTAAAGGTCATCCAAAAACGGGCACGACGCAAAGTTGGGAAATTCTTTACCAAACTTTCTAGTTCTTCGTGAAAAATCAAATAGGAACGTTTTGGCCCAATTTCAGGATAATCAATATCTTTCCAAATTTCGTGTGGCTCGGTTTCTACCCATTGGCCATTTTCCCAATATTTACCGCGTTGCGTTACTTCGCGGATATTAATTTCGGGGTTAAAGTTTGTAGCGAATGCTTTTCCATGACTACCCGCATTGGCATCAACGATATCCAATTCGTGCATTTCATCAAAATAGTGTTTCTTGGCATAAGCCGCATAAACACTGGTAACACCGGGATCAAAACCGCAACCCAAAAGTGCTAAAATACCTTTTTTCTTGTAGCGTTCTTGGTAAGCCCACTGCCACGAATATTCAAACTTTGCCTCTTCTTTTGGCTCATAATTGGCTGTATCCATGTAATTTGTGCCTGTTTCCAAGCACGCATCCATGATCGGCAAATCTTGATAAGGGAGTGCTACATTGATGACCAAATCTGGCTTGAATTTGTGGATCAGTGCCACGGTTTGTTCAACCACATCCGCGTCGAGTTTGGCCGTTTTGATCTTTCGGCCACCATAAGCCTGATGAATCGCTTCGGCAATTACATCACATTTCTTTTTGGTTCTACTGGCGAGCATAATCTCACCAAAAACATCGCGGTGTTGCGCACATTTGTAAGCAACTACCCGTCCGACGCCACCTGCGCCGATAATGAGGACTTTGTTTGACATTGTTAAAAATGAAGGTGAAAACTTGGCCAGCGGTTTCAGATCAAAATTTGACCTTTTTTGGTCGAAACGGGAGCAGCTAAGTTTTTACAAATGAAGTATTAAATTATTTTGGGACAAAAGTAGTAGAAATTTGAGTACTTATACCGAAATTTGCAACAGAATATGCAAGCACGCCAATTATCTATTTTTAAGGACATCTCTTTTAACCCAGCATCCATTGAAGATTATGTCCCAATGCAGCCCTTAGATCCAGCCGTTTTCGATCGTTTTTGCGAAGATGGGTGGTGTTATTGGTCTGATTTGTTGTTTCGGCGCAACCTTTGGGAATGGCGTGGACAGCCCTGTCGAGTTATTTTATTGCGTATTAAACTCAAAGATTTCCATTTTAGCAAAAGCCAACGCAAGTGTTTACGCAAAAATATTGACTTAGTGGTGCAGAGCCGCTCGTTGCGCATTTGTCGGGAGCACATCCTTTTGTTTCATGCCCATGCTGAGCGATTTAGGCACAATCGCCCTCAAATGATCGAAGGTTTTTTTAGCCAATGGAGCCATATTATGCCCTGTGATGGTTATGAATTTGATGTATTTACAGGAAACAAACAGCATATCGCATCTAGTTTTTTCCATATTGGGCAAAAATCTATGGCTGGCAACTACGGTGTATTTGATAATGAATATGCGAACCGCAGCCTTGGCACTTTTACGATGTTGTTGGAAATTATGTACGCACAACAACTTGACTTGGATTATTATTACCCTGGGTTTGTTTATGACTTACCCAGCGAATTTGATTATAAATTAAACTTTCACAATTTAGAATATTTTGATTGGTGGGGTAATTGGTATCCACTTGATCGTATGCCCGTACGTGACTGGCGTGCTGATTGGGAATTACCCGAACCTTTCAATGGATTTTGACACATGAGCATAGTAGAAGAGTTCAACGATTATCGCGCACGCATGAACGAGCGCATTTTGGCACACGACAACAAAGTAATCAAGCGATTTTGGAGTCTTGATAACCAAACATACCAAGAGGGCGCATTAGATGTACCAACCAAGGAAATGCTTGGCTTGGTGGCTTCAATGGTATTGCGCTGCGACGATTGCATCAAGTACCACTTGGGTAAATGCCACGAATTAGGTATCAATACCGATCAAATTTTTGAAATATTCGCAGTGGCAAATATGGTAGGAGGTTCTATATGTATCCCTCATACACGCCGTGCTGTGGAGTATTGGGAGCAATTACTCGTAGAAGCCGAAAAAGGATAAACTACTTCCCTTAAAATCAATATACAGTCAAAAAACTATATCATATAACATGACACAGTCAGGTCTCCCCGAACCTCGCGGGTTAATATCTTTAAAAGCCCAACTACAAGAACAACGCATGCCAATCTATAAAAAATTGGTGCGCTGGACTTGGGGCTTGCTCTACGCCATAATATTTGGCATTGCTGCCTTATTTATCGTTATTAATTTTACGGGTATTCCTTCTTTTCGAGAATTGGAAGATCCTAAAAGTAAATTGGCAAGTGAAGTACTCGCCAATAACAATGAAGTTTTGGGCCGTTTTTTTATTCAAAATAGGGTGCCAGCCACCTTTAATGAATTGTCTCCTTGGCTGGAGAAAGCATTGGTAAGTACCGAAGATGAGCGTTTTTATAACCATTGCGGTATTGATGCACGTGCAATTGGAAGGGTATTGGTCAGAACCGTATTACTACAAGACCAAAGCGCGGGTGGTGGCTCCACAATTACCCAGCAATTAGCCAAAATGCTGTATTCTGATCGCGAATTTGAAGGTATGGGTACTTTTGAAAAAGCATTTGCACTGCTCTACCGCAAACTGCGGGAATGGATAACTGCCGTAAAACTAGAAAAAGGCTACACCAAGCAGGAAATCATTGCAATGTACCTCAATCAAGCCAATTTTGTCAATAATGCTTATGGAATCCGTGCTGCCGCAGAAATTTATTTTGGTGTTGCACCCGATAAACTTAAAAAAGAAGATGCAGCCATGTTGGTAGGTATGTTGCAAAATCCTTCGCGCTACAACCCTATTGCACGCCCAGAACGATGTATCAAACGCCGCATGATTGTTTTGTCTCAAATGCGGTATGCAGGTCATATATCACAAGAAGAGTACGATAAACTAAAACTAAAACCTTTGGATATGAGTAAGTTTAAACGGCTTTCTTACTCTGAAGATAAGGCACCCTACCTTTGCGCAGAATTAAAAAAGGATGTAAAAGCCATACTCAATTTGCCAGAATGCCTAAAATCTGATGGTACAAGTTATAATATTTTTAAAGACGGACTAAAAATATATACGACCATTGATCCGGTGTATCAGCAACATGCCGAAGCAGCAATGCAGGGGCACATGAAAAAAATACAAACCCGGTTGTTTTCGGTGTGGAAAGGGCGCGATCCATGGACATACAAAGGATCCGACACTAAAGATGATGAAATCAAACAGCGCCAAGAAAGTTTACAATCGCTGATCTTTACTGGGGAACGGTACCGCGGCCTACGCAATAATGCCCTCCAAAAAATAATCGACGATATTCAAACAGCCTATAATTTTGAACCTAGCGATGATGATATCGTCAATATGCTCGAAGAAGAGAAAAAAAGTGGCTCAATCAGTAAAAAACTGGCAAAAAAACTAGTAACAATCGATCAGGCAACCGGCTGCCGAAAAATAATGGATAGCAAATATTGGCCTGAATTGAAAAAACAATGGACTTCTTTACAATCAACAGTGAAAAAAGTATATGCTACCAAAGTACCCATGCGCGTATTCTCATGGAGTGCTCCAAAATTGGAAAAAGATACGTTTATGTCGCCAATGGATAGCCTCAAATACCACAGGATGTTTCTACAATCGGGTATTTTGGCTATCGATCCTACCACTTCAGAGGTGAAAGCATGGGTAGGCGGTATTAATTTTAAACATTTCCAGTTTGACCATATACGCACACCACGGCAAGTAGGTTCTACTTTTAAGCCGTTTATTTATGGTACGGCCATTGCTCAGCAAAACCTAACACCTTGTTTTCAAGTATATGATATGCCCGTGACGATCCCTGCTTATTATCAAAATTTTAAACATGGACAAGATTGGACACCAAAAAATTCTACGGGTACCTATTCATATAAATTGGTGACGTTGAAAGAGGCATTGAAAAATTCTATCAATTCGGTAAGTGCTTATCTGATGAAACAAATGGGAAGCACAGAGCCTGTTTTTGATATGCTCAATAATATGGGGATTGATCCTGCAGGTCTGCCTAATTCGCCTACCATCTGCTTGGGTTCTGCCGATCTTACTGTTTGGCAAATGGCCGGTGCCTATACTGCTTTTGCCAATAATGGGGTGTATAACCGCCCTAGTGTCATCCGTGAAATCAAAGATAAAAATGGCAAAGTGATTTACCGATCAACACCCGAAGAGCACCAGGCATTACCACAAACAGCCAATTATATGCTCAACCAAATGTTGCAATATAATGTAAAAGGGGCTCCGGGTATTAATCAACTCAAATCACAAGTAGGCGGTAAAACTGGTACCACCAACGACTATTCCGACGGCTGGTTTATGGGTATTACGCCGCGCCTTGTGGTAGGAACATGGGTAGGTGGTGAAGACCGCTGGATCCGTTTCAATTCCCTCGAAGACGGCCAAGGTGCACGTATGGCACGCCCTATTTTCGCCGATTTTGTAAAAAGATTGGAGCAGGACAAAACGAGCGGTTTTGATATAAACGCAAAATTCAAACTGCCCGCAGGAGCATTGCCTGACATGAACTGTAACCCAATTCAAGATTCGGCATCCCCTTCCGGCGGCACTTTTGATGAAGAAGGCTTAGGCGGAGCAGACTCAGGTTGGGGTGATGGTCAGACACCAACACCGCCTACGCCACAAAATGGAGGAGGCACAGGGACTAAAACACCTCCAGCCACAGTACCCGGTACAAAACCTCCAGTGACACCTAAAAAACCAGCACCCAAACCTGACAGTGGTTTTAACTAACTAACCACCTATTTCAATCATTACCAAGTACTTATAATATGAAGATTCTGCGTTTTTTGTTAGCATTAGCTACGACTTTAGGCATCGCATGGTTATTATCTACTCCACTCGCAAAAGGAGATACCACTTTGCCCGCAATGGGGAAATTATTCAATCCGTTTTCGGGTTTTTGGCGCAATGCAGAACCGTTAACTGGCCCAACTTATGATGCGAATGTTAATTTACCCGGGCTAAAAGGCAAAACAGACGTAGTTTATGACGATATGCTGGTGCCTCACATTTTCGCAGAAAACATGATTGATGCCGCAATGGTGCAAGGATATATTACAGCGCAACATCGGCTGTTCCAAATGGATTTAACCAGCAGAAAAGTGTCTGGTCGTTTATCCGAAGTGATTGGTGAAAAAACGGTTCAAATTGACCTTAAAACACGCCGGAAAGGATTGCCCTGGGCGGCAGAGCGCGATTTAGAATTTTGGAAAAAATCGCCAGAAGATATGGCATTAATCGAAGCTTACACCGCAGGCGTTAATGCTTGGATCAATCAATTGAAACCGGCTGATTATCCCATCGAATTTAAAATATTAGGACATAAACCTGAATTATGGTCAACGCTTAAATGTGCGCTGGTAGTAGAAGGTATGGCGGATATATTGGCCTCTTATGACCAAGATTTGGGTGCAACTAATGCACTTGAGATTTTAGGCGCGGATTTGTATAAAGAAATTTACCCCTATTGGAATCCAAAACAAAAACCAGTAATTCCAGAAGGATTTTACCCGCAGAACCCCTCTTTAAAACCACAAAAAGCAACTAAAGATGCTACCCCTGTAAAAATGGATGCACAGATTGGTTGGAAAGATGCAACAGATCAATTGCCAAATGTGCTCACCGATCCTTATATAATTGGAAGTAATAACTGGGCTGTAGCAGGCAGCAAAACGGCTTCTGGTCATCCAATGTTGGCCAATGATCCGCACTTGTCCTTGAGTTTGCCTTCTATATGGTACCAAACCCAAATTCATACACCCGAAACCAACGTTTATGGCGTATGTTTATCTGGTATTCCGGGTATCGTTATCGGTTTTAATGAAAATATCGCTTGGGGTATTACCAATGTGGGTGTCGATGTTTCTGATTGGTATAAAATCAAATGGACTGACGCCAGCCGTACCACTTATAATGTTGACGGTGCTTCCAAAAATGCAGATATAAAAGTAGAAACGATCCTAGTAAAAGGTAGGCCAAACCCAATCTTAGATACAGTGCGTTATACAATTTGGGGACCAATTGTTTATGATGACCCCAAGGAACCACTCCACGATTGCGCTTTCCGTTGGGCGGCACACGATGTTGGGATAGGCCGCCCAGTGCGTAATTTTGGTTTGCTCAACAAGGCTAAAAATTTTGATGATTATACTACCGCTCTACAAAATTTCGACTGCCCTGCACAAAATTTTGTTTACGCGGATAAACATGGCGACATTGCCATTCGGGTACAAGGTAATATGCCAATACGCATGGGGGACGAAGGGCGCTATGTTCAAGATGGCTCCCTTAGTACAAATGCTTGGATTGGCTATATTCCTCAAGATGAAATACCTAAAATGCATAACCCAGCTCGTGGTTTTGTTACTTCTGCTAACCAAAACTCGACGGCACCATCGTATCCTTATTATGCTAAATATGGCGATTGGGAGCAGTTTCGGGGCAGAAATGCCGTAGAAAGGCTGGAGGTAATGACCAAAGCCACCGTCGACAGCATGAAATCCATGCAAAATAGCACATTTAGCCTTCGCGCCTACGATGCCAAGTCGGCTATGTTGCGCTTACTGGATCGTTCCGCATTATCGCCCGACGAACAGTTATACGTCAAGGATTTGGAAGAATGGAACTGCCGCTACGAAAAAGATTTGACAGCCCCTACCCTATTCGATATGTGGTTTGACTCCACTTATGCGCGTACCTACGACGAGGTAATGGTGCATATTGATAAAAATGTAAAAATGCTTTTACCGCCAACATGGCGCATGATAGATTTATTGGCGCGCGATTCCAATCATATTGTTTTTGACCTAAAATCCACGCCAGAACGCGAAAACGCGAGGAACATTGTTACGGCAGCATTCAAACAAATGAGCCGCCAAGCAGCAAAAGAAACGCTAACAGGTAATTTGGTATGGGGAAAATTCCATTCTTTAACGATCAATCACTTGGCCCGTATTGCGCCATTTAGTCGTTCGAATATTACTACTGGAGGGCACCGTTCTGCATTAAATGCTATTCTGCGCGACTATGGCCCATCGTGGCGGATGATTGTAGATTTGGGAGATGAAGTTAAAGCAATTGGAGTTTATCCCGGTGGTCAATCGGGTAATCCAGGCAGTAAATACTACGATAATATGGTGGATACCTGGGCAAATGGCCAGTACAACGATCTGAATTTCTGGAAATCTACGGAAGGTTTGCCGAGCGAAAAAGTCTTGGCAAGGCAGGTGTTTTCTAAATAGACATTAGACCTTATACCGAACTAATTCGGTATAAGGTCTAATAATACAACTATATTTTCTTAGCCAGCACCACCGCTTCCAATTCTTTTTTATAAGCAATAACACGGCCTTGTAAATCCTGATCGGAGACAGAAAGGATTTGGGCGGCTAAAATACCTGCATTACGTGCGCCATTCAGCGCAACCGTAGCCACAGGTACGCCTTCTGGCATTTGCAAAATAGAAAGGATGCTATCCCAACCATCTATCGAATTGGACGATTTAACGGGTACACCGATCACAGGCAGCGGCGAAATAGCCGCAACCATACCCGGTAAATGCGCTGCACCACCCGCCCCTGCTATGATGACCGAAATTCCACGGGAATGCGCTGTCTGAGCAAACTCAAACATACGTGTAGGCGTGCGGTGCGCCGAAACAATACTCATCTCAAAGGGAACTTGCAGTATATGAAGTATGTCTGCTGCTTTCTGCATGACCGGAAGGTCCGAATCTGAACCCATAATTATTGCTACCATAGTGCAAAGATGCAGCAATTCTATTACCTTCGCCCTATGAAATTAGTAAATTTATTTTTTCTAGGCTTGAGCCTTATCGCTTGCAAAAGCAACAAAAAGAGTGATATTGCTATGCAAACAACAGAAAATCAATCACTTATAATTCTCGAAACAACACCGTGCCGAGGATATTGCCCTGTCTATAAACTTGATTTTTTAGCCAACGGTACGGTGCAATACGAAGGGATTCGTTTTGTAGAAAAAATAGGCACCAGTTCTTTTCAACTTACCGGTGCTGAACTCATTTTACTCCGTAAAAAAATGGAAACTGCTAATTTATGGCAATATCCAGAGTCGTTTCCGGTTACTATTGCCGATGGCCCCGGTGCTAGTATTACGGTTTATAATGGCAAAGCCGAAAAAACCATTCGAGGTTCTGTTGAACGCCCAAAGCCTATTCGCGATATGCAGGACTTTCTTGCAGGATTAGGTAAAGCACATGGCTATAAATTAGAAAGTTTCAATCCTGATGATATTCCCGATAATGCTCCGAAAACGGAGTTACTCGTCAAACTAAAACCAGAGATTAACGCCGGAAATTGGGTCCGCGATATCAATAAGGTTTCTAAAACCAACTTGAAACTCGTCAGACGCGTTGGAGCCGACAATATTTGGGTCGTAGCTTTTGATGCGTCAAAATTTCAGCAAGACGATATTCTAACCCTGCTCAAAAGCCATGAACATGTGCTGGAAGCGCAACTCAATCGCGAGGCAAAAGAAAGAGACTGATTTTGAAAAAAATATTTTTCTCCAAGACCGCACTTTATATCGTTTTCACATTGGTTACTGTAGTGGCTACTGTCCACAAAATGCTATTGGGCTTTAACAAAGACGGCTACAGCAAATACGAAAACTATCGCATTTTTAAATACGCCTGGCACTATTTTATTACAGGGCAAAATCCATATACTGGTCACCCCGAAACTTGGGATTTGTATAAATATAGTCCTGCTTTTTGTGTAACAATGGCCCCCTTTTATGCAGTACCGGATTGGATTGGCTTAATTGTTTGGAATTTGACCAATGTACTCATATTATTGGTCACTATATTCATACTTCCGGGTTTTTCGCCTCAAAAACGAATAATTATTGCTTGGTTTGTATTTCCTGAACTCATTATTGCTGTTCAAAGCGCGCAAAGCAATGCACTCATGGCTGCATTGTTATTGCTTGGTTATATAGGATTAGAGCATAAAAAGAGTTTTGCATCAGCGGGATGGATAATGAGTAGTGCATTTATTAAAATATTTGGTATTTTTGCCGCGTTTTTGGCAGTATTTTACCCAAAGCAATGGTGGGCTTTTGGGATTTCGTTAATAGTATGGGGACTGGTGTTTGCCTTGTTTCCCATAGTATTCATCGGCTGGCCACACTTAAAACAACTATACTTTTGGTGGTGGGAATTACTCCGCAACGACCATTCGGCCTCCACAGGGCTTTCGGTTTCGGGTTGGTTACATACTTGGTTTGGTTTGCAACCACCAAAGTTTTGGATCACAGCCATTGGCTTGTCGATTCAGTTATTGGCGGTTTTGGTGCAAGCCTATCGAAAACAATCCGTCATACCTATTTTGGCCAGTTTATTGATTTGGGTAGTTATTTTTAATCATAAAGCCGAATCACCGACTTTCATTATTGCAGTAACAGGCGCAGCAATTTGGTATTTTTCCATCAAAAACCCAAAAATAAGTGATCAATTACTGTTATGGGTAGCATTTTTTCTAGCGTCGATCACACCAACAGATTTGTTCCCAAGGTCATTATTTAACCAATGGGTGCAACCATATACATTAAAAGCAGTACCGTTTATCGTAATATGGGCGGTCATTATGATTGATATTTTTAGGAATGAGCAACGAACTGATTTGGAAGTTTCTTAAATTTGGAGTAGTAGGATTTTCTGGCGTTTTTGTTGACTTTGGCATCACCTGGATGCTAAAAGAAAAACTACGCGTCAATCCTTATGCGGCGAATAGCACGGGTTTTGTGGCCGCTGTATTTAGTAATTTTATACTCAACCGTATGTGGACATTTCAAAACCACGACCCACATGTTGCCCTTCAATTTGGCAAATTTGCAGGTATCGCAACTGTGGGATTGGCCATGAATAATGGTATTATCTATTTACTGACTGAGCGATTCAAAATTAATTTTTATGTGGCAAAACTTATTGCTACAGGCGTAGTAATGATTTGGAATTTTTGGGCAAACATTACATTTACTTTTAAATAAAAACTGTATCCTTTTTGGTTAGGGGGGGGCGATTTCTAAGGCAATTGTCCACAAGAAAGGATTGATTTCCTCTTCTGTGCTTTTGTGCATCCCCATATACAATTGATAGTGGAAGACCAGCCCATTTTTGTCCAATTTTCCCTTAGTAATCACGATATTTTCAGTTTGCCACTCAAATGGTTCTATGAAAAGTTGGGCTTTAAAATCAACTTCTTTTTGCCCATAAGCCTTATACATGGCTTCTTTGGCCGTCCAAAATAAGTGCATCAAGATGAGTTGTTCTGAATAGGCTTTTTTTTCTACCCATTCAAACTCGTCTGGACGCATAAATTTAGGCGCAATACGCGGCATTTTTTCCACTATTACCTGAATATCGCAACCACAATCCTTATTCGTTAATAAAGCCGCAACCATGCCTTGGGAATGGGACAAGGAGCAAAATTGTGCAGTTTTGCCTACAAAAAAAGGTTTTGAATATGTGTTTTTAGCCAAAGGCATGCGTACCTGTTCCCCTGTCAATTG
>JAAFHO010000970.1 GCA_013297575.1 Chitinophagales bacterium | reverse complement strand
ACATCCAATCATATCCGTCACCGTCACGGTATATGTTCCAGCGCACAAACCATTACGATCCTGCGTAGTAGGCTGACCCGCCCCCCAATTGTAAGTGTATGGAGGTTGACCATTCTGTACAGTTAGGTCAATTGCTCCAGTGCATTGTCCTGCACAAGTAACAGGTGTTGTAGTAGCCGTTAAGGATAAATTGGAATTAAATGCAACCGGGGCAGAATTAGTTGTTGTACTGCCATCACAAAGGTTGGTGACTGTCACGGAATAAGTACCAGGAGCCAAATTGTAGATTGAAGCAGATGTCGTTCCTGTTGACCAAACATAACTAAACTGGTTACAACTAACACCTTGTGGTATAGCCATTATACCTCCGTTGTAAAAGCCACAGGTTGCGTTTGAGATTTCCAGCAGTACATTGAAACCAGATTGGCCAAATACCTGTAAACTCATAAAAACAGCGAAAAAAGTAAAGATTTTTTTCATGATAAAGTTGATAAAATAGAGCATTGTTAACTATGCTCTTTGTTTTGTACAATTAAGATACAATAAGGTTATCGTTTGTGCCGCTAAAGTACGATTTTTATTCAATGTGATGATAAAAAAATAAAATTTTGTTGGTACCATGCATAATATTTTACCCAAAATACATACTTATTCCACGATTCCAACCTACGTTTGCAGCCGTTTTTACATTTATTAGTATCTTATAACCATGTCAAATAAACCCGCAACTATCCTCCAATTGTCCGTTATTGTAAGTGCCCTCGGCTTTTTTGTCGATGTGTATGATCTGCTGCTGTTTGCGATTATCCGCAAGGCCAGCCTTGGTGATTTGGGGCTTACTCCTGGATTAATCGTAACTGAAGGCGAGCGACTTATCAGTATTCAAATGATCGGTATGCTGCTGGGCGGTATCTTTTTTGGGGTAATTGGCGACAAAAAAGGGCGTTTAAGCGTGCTTTTTGGTTCTATTCTCCTGTATTCCATTGCTAATATCCTAAACGGAATGGTGACGAGTATTCCGCAGTATATGGTGTTGCGGTTTATTGCGGGTTTTGGTTTGGCGGGCGAATTGGGCGCGGGTCTCACCCTTGTGAGTGAGCAATTACCCAAAGAAAAACGGAGTTTGGCAGCGGGACTGATCGCTGGTTTTGGGGTACTCGGAGCGGTGTTTGCCTTTTTTATCAAACAGTATTTTGATTGGCGTACATGCTTTTATATCGGTGGTGGTATGGGTTTGTTGTTACTGGTATTGCGGGTGCAAGTGTTTGAAAGTAGTTTGTTTAAAGGCGTAAAAGAAAGCACGGTGGAGCGCGGCAATTTTTGGATGTTTTTTAACGATAAACAACGGTTTATCAAGTACTTACAATGTGTCCTCATCGGTTTGCCAGTGTGGTATATTATCGGTATTTTGGTGACATTTTCCGATCAATTTGGCAAAGCATTTGGCATTGAAGGTATAGATCCCGGCAAGGCCATTATGAGCCTTTATCTGGGTGTTGGCCTCGGTGATGTGGCCGTTGGTTGGTTGAGCGAACGCCTGAAAAGCCGTAAAAAGACCTATTTTATCTTCCTGCGTTTGACCATGGCCTTGGTCGTGCTTTTCTTTTTGCAACACGGTACAAGCACCCAATTTTACTGGATTTGTTTCGCCTTGGGCTTTGGCGCAGGGTTCAATGTGGTGTATTTAACTATGGGTGTTGAGCAATTTGGTACTAATCTGAGGGCCTCCGCAGCCATCAGTATTCCCAATATGGTGCGTGGGTCATTGCCCTTGATTATCCTCTTGTTTCAAGGGTTGCGTACTGCCTTTGGCGATTACCTTACGGGCGCATGGGTAACCGGGGTTATATTGTTTTTATTAGCGGAAATAGCGGCTTGGTTTATGGATGAAACTTATGGCAAAGATTTGGATTTTTTGGAAAAATGAAGCGGAATACTTTTTACCGCACCACCGTCACATCTCCTTTGCGTTTCAACGATATGCGCCGCCCGCACCATTCTATTTCTGCGGTAAGCCACCACATATATACAGCGGTAGCGGGTAAATTTTGTTTGCGAACGGCATCCCTTGTATCCCAGCCGCTCCCCAAATCCGTGCTTCGTGCAAT
>JAAFHO010000967.1 GCA_013297575.1 Chitinophagales bacterium | reverse complement strand
CCACGTTAATAACGCCAGGTTTTTGTAGGATTAAAAAATCATCCACAAGTGTACCATCTTTCAAACATAGTTGCGCGCGCACTCCAGCACTACCCTCTTCGAGGTGCTCGGATTTGATTTCTGGAATTAAATTTTGCAAGGCATGCACAAATGCGGCTTTGCTATATGACCGATAAAATTCGCCCATACCATCCTTCCAATACTTAGCGGCTACTTTTCTAAAACCTGGAAAAGCAAGCGTTTTAGATAGTTCCGACCAATTAATTTTTGATCTGTGGTAGCCCTCGCGCGCGTAAGCCAACACGGCATTGGGGCCTGCCTCTACTCCACCGTTAGCCATTCGGGTAAAATGCACGCCTAAGAAAGGAAAATTTGGGTTAGGTACAGGATAAATCAGGTTTTTTACCAAAAAAGTAGCCGCTGGTTTAAGGTCATAATATTCGCCTCTAAAGGGCAAGATTTGCCCGCTAAATTCAGGAACAGTCATCCGTGTAATGGTATCAGAGTATAATCCAGCACAATTAATCACTAGATCGGCATGAAAGACACCTTTCGTTGATTCTACTGAATATATGCCATCATTATTAGAAACAATAGAAGTAACATTGGCATTGGTCACTACTTTTCCTCCATTTTGTTCGATGAGTTGGCGGTATTTTTGGGCCACTTTTTTATAGTCGATGATACCTGTTTGAGGTACCCAAACCGCAGATACACATTTTACATGTGGTTCTATTTCCTTAGCCTCCGATGCACTTATTTTTCTTATTCCACTTAATTCATTTTGCTGTCCACGGATAAAAATATTATCCAACAGTGTTTGCTCTCCTTCGTGGGTTGCTGCTATTATTTTACCTGTAATTTCGTGATGAATTTGGTGTTCTTGGCAGAAATCTAATAATAATTGATAGCCATGCTTGCAATTGATCGCTTTAAGGCTGCCCGGTTTATAATATATTCCAGAGTGTATTACTCCACTATTATGCCCTGTTTGGTGGCTACTGATTTCGCTTTCTTTATCTAAAACTGTAATATCAAAATCTTTGCGAAATTCAAGTAGTTTTAACGCCGTTGCCAAACCTACAATACCCGCACCAATGATGGTGATTTTTTTATTCTTGCTCATTGTTTTTAAAGAGTATATTCAATAATCTAACTTTATCTCATTGCCCCACTCACCACTTTTCGCCCAACAATAAAGATTGACGCGAAAATAAACCCCAACAGAAACCCTGTCACCAACGCTTTTCCCCTACCCCTAGCATCCGGTTTTATCGGTGCAATAGGCACATCCAATTGAGTCAAAAAGGGTGTACTGCTTTTGAGTGCAAACTCTGCGAGTTCTACATTTTTGATCGCTTCAGCATATACCGCCGAAAGAATTTGATTATTGCGGTTAAAGCGTTTTACGGGTACTTTATCCTGTTGTAACAGCACTCCTTGGCTTTGGTCTTCAAAACTAGCCGAAGAGTAATCATTTCTGTAGAGTGCACGTCCGATAGAATCGCGTTTTTGGGTCAGTATCGCTAGGGTCTGTGCTTCCCTTTCTACACTTTTTGAAATATAAAACTCACTGATATTCTTATATAGGGTATTTAATATATTGATAGAAAGCATCTCTTCGTTTGTGACAGAGGACAAGGACATGATACCTGTATCTTCATTCAATTTCGAACCAAATATTGGCTTATCGACGCCTTCCCCCCCTACAAATTCAGCATAGAGTGCCAGCAATGCCTTATTTTCTTGCATCGTAAATTTCGACTGGTCGGCATTGGTGAATAAAAAATTTTGGAGATCTTTATCGCTTTTCCACTTGTCGTGTAATTTTTGTATTCGGATCACGTGGTTGGCAAAATAATCGTCTTGTCCATTCATATTACTACGTTCAAATAACGCCGAAGAGATGATACGCCTGGAACGTGCTATTTCTAATATTTTTTCCAATTGGTAATCGCCGCTAGCGCCGCCGAGTAGTCCACCGAACTGACCAAGAATAGAACCTAAACCACCGCCACCTTTGTCTTCATTGAGCATAAAGGTCAATCCTGAGGTGTAGGTAACGGGTTTTACCCAGGCTTTATATCCAAAATACGCTGTACATGGCAG
>JAAFHO010000968.1 GCA_013297575.1 Chitinophagales bacterium | reverse complement strand
GTTACTATGATAAATTTGCTACCATCTGGAACAAGCATTCAATCTCGTTTTGGGTCGTTATTTTGGGATTTGTGGTGATTTATTTCATCCATCAAAATACCCGCCAACAAGCCGATGGTAAGGTGGTCGCCATCGAAAAGGTAGTCCCAAGATTTGATCTTTTATTGCTGTTTTTTATTGGATTACTGGTGTATTTATACGGTTTTAACGAAATTGCGCACCATTTCAATTTGGCATACTACAACAGTTTTCACTCCGGCCAATACCCGCAATATTTTGAAGATTTATTATCCTTTAAAATACTTTGGACTTTCGATTTTACCACGATTTTCTTGATTGTCCTCAATGGAATTGTGCTGCGTCGCGTCGTTCAGATCGCAGATACTTCATGGCAAATTATACTGAATTTGCTGTATATTGCTTCGTTTTTAACGTTTGGTTTGTATGAATTAGGCTATTTGAAAAACCTATATTTTACCCCCGATTTTGCGGATTATGAGCGAACGGGCTGGCATTTGGGTATAAGATATATCTCCATAGCACTTTTGGGGATACTTTGCTGGTCTTTGCAGAAAGTCGTACACCAATCCAAAACGCAATTGGGTACTTTGCCTGAAGTATTACCCCTGTTCTTCCATGGCGTTGCTTTATGGGTAGTGAGTAGCGAATTGGTGCATTGGATGGAATGGAACGGCTTGGGCGACCGCAGTTATAAAGTAGCCCTTAGTATTTTGTTTGGTTGTTGGTCGGTAATATTGGTCGTTTTAGGTATTCAAAAGCAGGATAAAAACTATCGGATTGCAGGTATTGTACTGTTTTCGGCTACTTTACTCAAGTTGTTCTCCTATGATTTGGCTCAGTTGAGCACGATTGCCAAAACGGTGGTCATGGTTTCTTTAGGAGCGTTGCTTTTATTTATTTCTTTTTTGTATAATAAATTTAAAGAGCGGATGTGATGATAAAAAAAACGTAAATACTTTGCCAGCGGTTTCGGATCAAAAAAGCAGGCAGATTTTGGTCAGACAAGCCGCTTTTTTGAGTTCGATGCAGTGCATCGAACGAAAAAAACGGCAATTTTATGCTGAGCCTGCCGAAGTAGGCTGGGCAAAATCTGACCTTTTTTGGCCGAAATGCGAGCGGCTAAGTATTTACAAAAACCCATAACAACCAGCCGTCCATAGCCAAAATTCCTACATAACTATAAAACCAAGCACCAAGCAGTCCGTACTTCAACATCTTTGATCGAACATTACAGCACATCAACTATGTTGGATTTTAAACAATGCAAACCTCATCCTGCCCTACAAAACTATATCCGAGGCTATTGGCTCATCGAGGCTGGCGATAAAGACGAAGTACTGGAACTTATCCCCGATGGCTATCCAGAACTCTTTTTTACCTTCGAAGGATCTATTCAGATTTTTGATGGGGGCAAACGCTGGTCACGGTATGCTCAAGCAGGGCTTATTGGGCAAACAACACACCGATTTACCTTTGAAACAACCGCTTTTTCTAAGGTTTTGTACGTCAAACTTTATCCGTGGACGCCCTACTCCCTTTTTAAAGTACCTTCTTGGGAACTCAACAATAATGTACTCGAAGTGGGCGCAGTAGGGCAATCTCCCGAATTTAGACTGCTTTCCGAGCAGATCTACGCCTCCGAAAACTTTGAGCAGGCCACCGCATTATTGGATACTTTTTTCCTTAAAAAACTGGCCGAAAAAACAGCCGAAAGCCCATTTATCCGTTTTGCAGTGAATCAAATTTTTGCCAGCCATGGCACCGCAAGTATTCAGAGCCTTACCGACCAAATCAAGGCCAGTAGGCGCTATGTCGAAAAGTTATTCAAGGAAGAAATTGGTATGTCTCCCAAGCAATATGCTCGTTTGATTCGGGTGAAAAAAGCAACCATTTGTATGCTCGATGACCAGTTTAATGGCCAAATTAATACCATTTCCGCTGGATTAGACTACTACGATCCAAGCCATTTTTTAAAAGATTTTAAAGCAGTGGTACAGCAAACACCTACCGAATTTTTGCAACAAAAACTCAATATTTCAAAAGAAGGTAGGGAGGCGTATTTGCAACAATGGGATTATTCGTAGGGCG
>JAAFHO010000966.1 GCA_013297575.1 Chitinophagales bacterium | reverse complement strand
GCCATGATGCTAAGAAAGTTTATGCAGCCTACAGCAAAGCCCTAAAATCCAATAAACCAGTAGCCATTATCGTACAAACGGTAAAAGGATACGGTATGGGTAAAGCCGCCGAAGGTAAAAACAAAGCGCACCAAACCAAAGATTTGAGTTTGGAAAGCCGTGTAGAAACCAAAAATCGCTATAATATTCCACTCACGGATGACGAAGCGCGCAAAGCACAATTTTGGTTCCCAGGGCCAGATGATGCTGCCACAAAGTACCTGCACGAAAGGCGTAAAGCATTGGGTGGTTACTTACCCGAGCGCAGTGACAAATACGATGAATTCAAATTGCCACCGCTCGAACTGTTTGAGAAGCAACTCAAAGGCAGTGCTGCCAATGCTGGAAAAACATTCTCCACTACCGCGGCGGTAGTGGATGTGATGGGTTTATTGATCCGCAACCCAGAAGTGGGTAAATATATCGTACCGATCGTTCCCGACGAAGCACAGACCTTTGGTATGGAGCCGCTGTTCAACTCAGCGCAAATCTGGAACCAGAAAGGCCAATTATATACGCCTTTAGAGATCGGTATCTCCGTTATCAAATATAAAGAATCCAAAACGGGTCAGGTGTTACAAGAAGGTATCAATGAGGATGGCGCTACCGCTTCCTTTACTGCCGCCGGGACTGCTTATGCCCTACATGGTATTCCAACAGTGCCGTTTTATATCTATTACTCCATGTTTGGTTTCCAACGTGTCGGTGATATGGTATGGGCTGCTGCGGATATGATGTGCAAAGGTTTCTTATTGGGCGCCACCGCTGGCCGTACCACCTTAAATGGCGAAGGTTTGCAGCACCAAGACGGACACTCGTTATTATTGGCGCAAACCATGCCAAGCGTTATCAGTTATGACCCAGCATTTGCCTACGAACTCGCCGTTATTGTACACGATGGCCTGCAACGTATGTATGTCAACAATGAGAATAAACTCTATTATATAACGGTCTATAATGAAAACTTATTGATGCCCGAAATGCCCAAAGGCGTAGAAGAAGGTATCAAAAAAGGCATTTATCGCTTCCAGGCATCCGCTGGAAAAACACCTAAAAATGGCTTAAAAGCGCATTTATTGGCCTCTGGTGTGATTATGGATCAAGCCCTCAAAGCGGCAGAACTGCTTGAAAGCGAAGGTATTAGCACCGATATTTGGAGTGTCACCTCTTGGGGCGAATTGTACCGCGATGCGATTGCATGCGACCGTATCAACTTGCTCAATCCAGGTAAACCTGAAAAAGTACCTTATATCCAGCAAGCCCTCAAAGGCGAAGAAGGTGCTTTTGTAGCCGTGAGCGATTGGATCAAACTCACCCACGGCCAATTGGCACCTTGGATGCCCGAACACTTCACTTCTTTAGGCACCGATGGCTTTGGCCTCTCCGAAGGTCGTGAAATACTACGCGATTATTTTGAAATTTCGGCTAAATACGTGGCTTTTGCTACCGTAAGATCGCTGCAAAAACAAGGCAAAATTAGCGACAAAGCCGTCCAGGATTTTATTAAAAAATACGGTATCGTATCGGACAAATTAGATCCGATGAGCGTGTAATAACGATGCAAAACGGAAAAATACTATTATCGCCCCAGCGTTTCGAACTGACGATTGAACGCTTATGCCACCAACTCATCGAGGACTGGGGCGATTTTTCCGATGTCTGTTTTGTAGGCATTCAATTGGGTGGCGTGCCGTTGGGCAACCGATTGGTGGAGCGACTCAAAATTTTGTCGGGCAACCCCAAAATCGAGTACGGTAAAATGGATATTACCTTTTACCGCGACGATTTTCGCCTGAACAACAAACAATTGGCACCGCACCCCAATGAAATGAATTTTACGGTAGCCAATAAAAACGTATTACTGATCGACGATGTGCTTTATACCGGCCGCACCATTCAAGCCGCACTTTCCGCTTTGCAACACTATGGCCGACCCAAAGCAGTAGAACTGATTGCCTTGGTGGACCGCCGATTTAACCGACATCTGCCGATACAAGCCGATTATATTGGTATCACCGTCGATGCAGTGGATGATGCTTATGTAAAAGTACGTTGGAAAGAAGTACACGGCACCGA
>JAAFHO010000965.1 GCA_013297575.1 Chitinophagales bacterium | reverse complement strand
GCAGTTTGGCCGGCAATAAACCCGATAACTGGTTTTTTATTACCATTAGCACTGATCCAGCGGGCTGCTTCGGCTTCGAGGCCGCCACCTATTTCGCCAATCATCACGATGGCTTCTGTTTCGGGATCGTTCATAAAGAGTTCAACTGCTTCGCGGGTAGTAGTGCCGATGATTGGATCACCGCCGATACCGATAGCCGTTGAAATACCTAAACCTGCTTTTGCAATTTGGTCTGCTGCTTCATAAGTAAGTGTACCAGACTTGGACACTAAACCAATAGTACCGCGTTTGAAAACAAAACCGGGCATGATACCAATTTTGGCTTCATCTGGCGTGATGATACCCGGGCAGTTAGGGCCAATAAGGCGGCAACCTTTGTCTGCGATATAGGCTTTTGCGCGCACCATGTCTTGGATTGGAATACCTTCTGTGATGGCAACAATCACTTTGATACCTGCTTGAGCAGCTTCGATGATCGCATCGGCGGCGAAAGCAGGGGGTACAAAAATGATGGTTGTGTCTGCTCCTGCTTGTTTCACCGCATCTTCAACGGTATTAAATACGGGGCGATCTAAATGCGTTTGGCCACCTTTGCCGGGTGTAACGCCTCCTACAACATTGGTTCCATATTCGAGCATTTGCTGGGCATGGAATGTTCCCTCTTTACCGGTGAAGCCCTGTACGATGACGCGTGAATTTTTATTGACTAAAACAGACATTATATATTATTTTTTTGTGCAATTATTTATTTTGGATAACAAATACATCTTCATTGCCTTGGCGCATATAATAATGCTCTCGGGCGTAATTTTCTTTAGTTAGATCGAAGTCTTCGGCTTCTTCGCGGGCTTCTTTTATTTTTTGTTGGTAAAAAACACGATCATCCTCCAATCTGTTCAATGCGCTCCGCAATTTTATTTGCGTCAATAGGTCGTGTTTATCGATAAAAACCAAGAAAAACAAAAAAACAACCGTCACCAAATAGTACCTATTTTGGAGTGGACGGGGCAATTTATTGAGGACTACCTGCCAAGGATTTTGTGGAATAGCCATAATATTATTGTTTTGTTGGTTTTTAACTCGACATCTGATTTATCTGTTCCATTAAAAACCGCTCAAAAGTACAGCTTTTTAATGAACGTGCGTATTTGACGAAGGTAAAAATATGGTTAACTGTTTGTTTTCTTGTTGCTTCTTAACTTGTTGTGGTTAAAGACTGTAATTTAACAGATTTACGTTGTCGCTTTTTTTAGTAAGTGCTAGGTGTTGTTCACAAAAGGTTTAGTTCGGGAACAAATCCATGTCCCTCCATTTTATAAGGCACAAACCGAGCAAATAACTCTTCCTTGTACCAGCCTAATTCGCGGGTTTGCTGAATTACGCCTTTATGATGGTCGCCTTTATAAGCATAGTCGATCATCTGTTTTCCAGTGTCCCAAATACTAAATGTGGCTTGCTGTATGAGTGGTAATTCGCCTATCCCTACGGCAAAACGCAAGCCAGGGCGTTCTTCTACGGCCTTACTTACAGAGGGAACTTTGCGCCAAAAGCGCACCAAATATTTTGTTTTGATGGTAGCACGGGTTATCACCGCAACAGGACTTAACGGATCAAATGGCGCACCGGATTGAAATGGGGCAATACCATCCCATTGGCCATGTGCCATCGTATTTTGTAAAAAAACAGTCTGAAATGTAGTAGAATGCGCTTTATACCCTTGAAAAACGGGATTTTCTTTTAAAAAAGTGGTAGCCGCCAGTTCATCCTCCCATATCGCTAAAACACCATAAACACCCAAATTAGCCTTGATACTAAACCCGTTCTCGGCACCAGAGCCTAGAAATTTAATGAATTGCAGTCCCTGTATTTTGCCCAATCGCAGCGGGGCTAATCCCATTTGGCTCAATGCCCAAAAACGGTTACCCCAGCCTGAGAAGCGAAAAAAAGAAATTGTCGTAATTTGCATAAGGCGTTGTAACACAACAACCCCTTATAAGGTTTTGGTAGGTGCGCGATAAGGCTCGAAAGGAATGGTCATCAATCGTTTCAAATTAGAATGCTCTTCGGGTGCGGTATGGGTATCTATACCAAAAATAATTTTATCCTGCGGTAGCCATG
>JAAFHO010000964.1 GCA_013297575.1 Chitinophagales bacterium | reverse complement strand
AAGGCGGGTGAAATGCACGCAGCAGGGTTTGTTTTTTATTGTTCCGAAAATGGCGTATGGCTGACAGAGGAAGTTCCCACAGATTTTATTTGGTTTTAAGTTTTTCTTCCTAACTTAAAACCACCGTTGTATCTTTGCTAGGAATCTTTGAATCATAAATTTTTGTATTTGATTCAAAACATCCAGTATATTATGCAAAAATACTTTGTACTTGCGCTATTTTTAAGCCTTTTTACCTCCACTCAAGCCCAGCAAACCTACCCGATTGCCGCTCCTTCTGATGAGCGCTCGGAGACTTTTGCTTTTACCAATGCCACCATTTATACCGATTACAAAACGCGGGTGGAAGGCGCAACCCTTTTAATCAAAGAAGGTATTGTAATAGCCGCCGGTCTCAAAGTACTTATCCCTAAAGATGCGGTAGTGACCGATTGTAGTGGAAAAACAATTTATCCTGGCTTTATTGACCTATATGCGGGTGGATATGGCTTATCGAATGGGCAAAAAAACGAGGCTACTGGCGGCGGTTTTCGTTCTGCTCCGCCACAGGTTTTGACGGCCAAAAAAGGGGCGTATAGTTGGAATGAAGCGATCCGTACAGAATACAACGCCGCTGATGTTTTTTCCGCGGATGCCAAATCTGCTGATGAATGGCGTAAAATGGGATTTTCAACACTGTTGGTACACCAACCTGACGGTATCTCACGCGGTACAGGCGCATTGGTCTCCTTAGATGAAGCCCGCGCGCACGAAAACATACTGATTCCAATGGCCAGCCACCACCTTTCTTTTCGCAAAGGCAGTAGCAAACAGGACTATCCGAGTTCGTTGATGGGCTGTATTGCCCTGATCCGCCAAACCTATTACGATGCCCGTTGGTATGAGGCAATTGGTAAAAAATCAGAATTTAACGCTACCCTGGAAGCGTGGAATAAAGCGACTAAAGTCCCTCAAATTTTTGAAACCAGTGACAAACTGGACATTTTACGCATCGGAAGATTGGGAAAAGAATTTGGAACAAGTTATACAATAAAAACAACGGGCGACGAATACCAGCGGCTCGATGATATAAAAGCAACCGGATATAACCTGATTGTACCGCTCAATTTCCCAACTGGATACGATGTGCGCGATCCTTACGATGCCCAAAATATTTCCCTCCGCGAACTTAAACACTGGGAACTTGCACCTACAAATGCAGGTCTTTTGGAGCAAGCTGGTATCAAATTTTGCTTAACTACCGCAGATTTAAAGGATAAATCCAAGTTTTGGGCTAATTTGCGCAAGGCCATCGAGTATGGGCTAAGCGAACAAATGGCACTTCAGGCATTGACCCAACAACCTGCTACCATGCTGGGCTGTTATGATCGCTTGGGTAGCCTCGAAACGGGCAAAATGGCGAATTTTATCATTACCTCTGGCAATGTGTTTGATGCTAATACAAAGATTTTTCAGACTTGGTGTAGGGGCAAATCCTTTGTACATAAAGATTTTAACGAGGTATTTCCACCACGTATGTATGGCACGTACAACTTGATTTTGGAAGGCGATATGGTACAATCCTTCTTTATTCAACAGAAAAAAAGTGCGACCGATGTCTTTATCCTTAACCCAGATAGCACCAAAACCAAAGTTAATTTTGAACTCAAACGCGACCAAGTCAATTTATCTTGGCTGCAAGATACTACGGCTAAAAAAACAGTAACACTTTCAGGTCTGTTGTCCACAAATACCAAAAGTGCGATGGTTGTTGCCAATGGTCGGGGTACGTACCCAGATGGCCGCAGTTTTGATTGGTCATTGCAGCAACTCAAAGTAGCCGACCCAACAAAGCCAAGCAAACAAAATCCAGTAAAAACACCAGAAACGGGCGAAATTATTTATCCATTTATCGCTTTTGGTCAAAAAAACATTCCTAGTTCGGATGTGTTATTTATCAAAAATGCAACCGTTTGGACCAATGAAAAAGAAGGCATTTTATCCAATTGTGATGTGCTGGTTACCCGTGGAAAAATCACAAAAGTGGGTAAAAATTTACCGCAACAAGACAACGCAACCGTAATAGATGGTACTGGCAAACACCTTACCGCTGGTATTATCGACGAGCATTCGCATATTGC
>JAAFHO010000963.1 GCA_013297575.1 Chitinophagales bacterium | reverse complement strand
ATCATTTCTCCGCTTAGACGCATGAAATGTTGCAAAATTGAACAATAGCAACAAACCCCAAAATATAAGATAAAGTTCCCGTGCGCGAGGGGTATTTTTCAAAATATTGTATGGCATCGCTGTCCCATATCGCAGTATCAATGCAGCCCCACCACCAATTTCCGCCCGCCTAATCCACTTTCTGTACTAAAAACCACCCAATACAACCCTGCTGGCAAAGGAGTACAATCCAAATCGACTTGTTGGTTGCTGCTGGTGTGCGTCCACCAAATTTTTCCACCCGCATCTGTAACGGAGATCCGCACTTTTTCGGTTAGAGGAGCGTCGAATACAATACGAGCAATACCGTTAGTTGGGTTGGGTTGGATATTAATGCCCGCAAGCCAAGCAGGTTCAGTGCTACCTGTTACTGCTTTTACTTCTATGGCATTAAAAAAAGTACAACTATGTACATCAGTGATCTTGATGGCATAAAATCCGGCAGCCAAATTATTAATGTCCTCGGTTGTCCCGATGAGTTGTCCCGCGCTATTGGTCCATAAGAATGTATATGGAGCGGTACCTCCAGATATGGTGATGTCGATACTGCCATTGTTTTGGTTATTTACCGAAGGTGTTGTTTGTATTTGATCAAAAAGCACTAATGAGGTGACAATCACTTTAAAACTGCATACCGCCATATTGCCACTCGCATCTGCAATACGAAACGACTGCACGGTAGTACCCAAAGGGAAAACCGAACCTGTGGGCAAGCCGCCTATTTGCTGCGGCTGATTACTGACAAGACCACAATTATCGGTGGCCGTAGGCATTGGAAAATTGACACCGCCGCTGTTGGGACATACCGTAATGTCAGTAGGGCAAGTCAAAACGGGCGAAATAACATCTGTTGCGGCAATGGTGGCGGTTGCAATGGCTTGGCATCCTCCGGTGTCAGTAACGGTAACGGAGTAGGTGCCTATGGCTTGCCCCGTGAGCATTTGGCTGGTGCTACCTGTATTCCAAAGATAGGTAAAAGGAGCCATTCCGCCTGTTACCATTGCCATAACAGTACCATCGCTTGCATTATTACAAGTAGCATTGATTACGCTGGTTTGGGCAATAGCGGTACAGTTGACACCACTTACTATGGCAGTTTTTATGGCTGTACATCCTTTGCTATCGGTCACGGTCACGGTGTAAATGCCCGGCGCAAGGTTGTTGATAGAGGAATTAGAAGATCCGTTATTCCAGAGATAGGTATAACCCGGAGTGCCACCATTGGATGCCGCCGATGCTGAGCCATTGTTTTGGCCAACCATTGTTTGGCCAGTAGTTGCGATATTAACAACAATAGGCAATGGCTGGCTGATGGTGGCAGTGGCCAAAGTGGTACAGCCTGCCACATCAATGACCGTTACGGTATAGGTGCCGCCTGCCAAATTGGAGACAGAAGCGGTAGTGACGCTATTGCTCCAAGCATAAGTAAAAGGAGCAGCACCGCCGAGCATGGTGGTGACAATGGTGCCGTTGTTCAAATTGGAGCAACTGGCACTGGTGGCTGTTAATTGCGCTGCAATACTGCAATTTACTTGGTTTACAACAATGGTTTGCGCCGTTGTACAGCCGTTTGCGTCGTTTATCGTAACAGTATATGTCCCTGGCGCAAGGTTATTTATGGTATTGGTTGTGGCTGCATTATTCCATGCAAAGGTATATCCCGGCGTTCCGCCAGCAGGCGTTACAGTAGCCGTGCCGTTATTTATGCCAACTGCTGTTTGTCCAGTTGCAGTAACCATTGCGGTCAGTAAAGGGGGTTGCGCAAGAGTAACCGTAGCGGTTGCGGTACAAGTTTCGGTATCGGTTACCGTTACTTTGTAGTTCCCTGCTGATAACCCCGAAGCGGAGGCGGTAGTGCTGCCATTGCTCCAAAGGAAGGAAAACGCACCTACTCCTCCAGCGGCGGCCACTATAGCAGATCCATTATTGCCGCCATTACAATTAATATTATTTTGTGCTGTTATGGTGGCGGTTACTGGTGGACTTTGCACCACTGTTGTAGTGGCTGTAGCGGTACACCCATTTATGTTATTGGTAATGCATACTTTATAAATACCAACAGAGACGATGATGGGGAAAAGG
>JAAFHO010000962.1 GCA_013297575.1 Chitinophagales bacterium | reverse complement strand
AGATTTTAGTTTGTTGATAATTCTGGCAAAGGCAGGTTGATCGGGGTGGACAATGTAGGGGTTCTCACCAGCGTGGCAGTCTGAACACTCCCCTTGATTGTTGACCACTAAATCGGTGCCGCCCACAAAACGTTTGAAGGACACCACTTCGTTTCGCTTAAATGATTCGCCTCTGGGGTTGTCAAAAAAGCATACTTTATTGGTGTTTGTACCCAAACAAATGACGCCAAATACTGATGCCCGGTCACTTCCATCGGGGAAGCGTGGCAATGCGATACATACTCCTTTGGGGGCATCTTTTTCGTACATCCATATTTCGGCTTTCAAATCAGGGCTAAGAAACTCATTTTCAATGTCTCCAATGTATTGCCACTCTGGGCCAAACATATTTTTGGGGATTGGAACACCGGCTTCCAGGCATTCCCGGCAATAATCTTCGCCGTTTTTATTGGTAAATTTTAAAATTTCCAAGCCCAGGTTTTTTTCTAATTTTTGGGCCAGGTCAAAATTAAGGCCGTAAGCCCAACGGTTATCCACCGGTTTTTGCGCCTGATTTTGCAATTTTAAGACATATTCCCAGCGCAAGGTGTTGTTGACGTTCACCAAACGAGACTTTTCGGACAGGGGTTGGCTTTTTTCAATTAACCAGTCCATAAACAAGGCATTGGCTAAAATTTCATCGGTGACCTCGCGGTAAATGATCGCTTTTTTTTCTTTTATTTCCGAAGATGGAATTTGTCGGCGGGTCTGATCATTGGCAATCATGGATTGCACTTTTTGCAGGTAAAATGCCTGAATTTTTTTTATGACCTGCGCGTTTACTTGCAGTTGTTTTCCGTTTTCATCCCTTATTTCGCCGTGTCCAATTGCTGTTATTGGGTCATTTTGGAAAAAACTGGCTTCCTTGCGTTGACAATAAGTAGCCAGTAGGGCATATAACACGCCTAATATCAGCGCCAATAATGTTAATTTTTTCATTTTTAGTGATTATTATGGTGAAAAGAACAATATCGCTTAATGTTAAAAGAACAATGCACTGTGAACTCTTGATTAACCGCGAAGGCAAAGTTATTATGCCCAAAACGTCCGGTTTTTATTGCCGGAGGTGAACCTACTCAAAAAAGTTGACATAAAGATAAGTTTAAAAAAAGCAATAACTTTACTTTTTAAAACACAATATCATGTCAAATTTTAGAATAACATTTACATAATCCCCCAATACTTACATCTTCTGCAATTTCAAAACAACCTGCTCTTGTTTTGACTTCAATTTTACAAAATATACACCTTTGGGCATTTGTGATAGTTGAAGATCGCGTTTGCTAAAACCTTTTTCTGCGTACCACTTATCCTCCATTAACAAATGTCCCGCTACATCGTACAGTTCGAGGTCAATATCCAAACTAACGGGCGAGTAAATATCCACAACAGCAAATTCACTAAATGGATTGGGTACAATTCTAAAACGGGCATTACCAAGGGCGGTTGATGTAGTAGTTGTAACAAAATTGGGCGCAGGATACAACTGCGAAGTAGGTACAATGGTGCGCGAGCCATCTCCAAAGCCCCATTCCAAGTGGATAAGTGCGCCACCACCGATTTCGTTATATTCCACCCGAATCGGGTAACGTAAACCAGATTCTAAAAAAATCGGGATACTCGTACGGGTTTCGCCGTCGCTTGGAATCCAACTATCAATCACTAATATGTCGTTGATCCAAAGCCGTACGCCATCATCTGCGGTGAGGTAAAAAAAGTAATTGTTTGTTACCCAAGGTTCAATATCTCCGAGCCAACGTATAGCAAAATTATCAGCACCAATAAAAGGAACAAAGGGACTGCCATTACCCCAATTAAAATCCAAATCGGGATCAATGCGCCAACTTTTAATCGGCTGGTTAAACACCCCTAAGTCATTATCAAAATACAAACCCAAGAGACCTGTACCTGTACCTTTTTGAAGGGCTTTATAATTGGCAGAAAGCGCAAGATCTTGCTGTGGGGTTTCAAATGATTGGGTATTAAAGAGTTCTCCATTCGACCAGCCATCAAATAAATGGGGTTCAGTGTTCAAAAACGACAGCTGTGGCGCAACGATCGTACGAATCACACCTTCTACACTAGAGA
>JAAFHO010000961.1 GCA_013297575.1 Chitinophagales bacterium | reverse complement strand
TTTGCGATTCCTACGGTCGCATTTCCGCCATCACCCACGGTGACCGAGCCATTGCCGCCAGCAGTAATCTGGCCAGCATTTGTTACAATGATTCCATAGTTGAGTATGCTTGCTCCAATGCCATCGCCGATGCCAGTCACTTTCACATCGCCGCCATTGGATGTTACCATTGAACCAATACCACTAACATACATGCCAGCATTTGGTACTCCGATGGGTAATGCGATACCATTGGCAGCCACCGCCACGGTGACCGTGCCTATGCCGCCCGCGGTTATTTGACCGGAATCTACTATAACGATTCCATAGTTGGCAAATGTACTACTTCCTCCTAAGTCACCACCTGCACCTACTACATTTACATTGCCGCCAGAGGAGGTAATGAGAGAATTGATGCCACCGATATACACGCCAAAATCGACAGTAGAGGCTCCTGCTGACGCTATTCCAGCATTTCCTACTACGGTGACCGTTCCACTGCTACCTGCAGTAATCTGGCCAGCAGACTCTACAGAGACACCATAGTTTCTTTCGCTTGTGGTCATAATACTGCCCGTACCTGTCACGCTCACGTTGCCGCCGGAGGAGGTGATTTTAGAGTCGATACCATCGACACGCACACCGTAATTATTAAATGCTGTGGTCTCAATTCCGCCATTACCTATTACCGTGACCGTTCCGCCGCCGCCCGCAGTAATCTGACCAGCAGACTCTACAGAGACACCATAATTAACACCACTCGATCCCAAGTTATTGCCTGTTCCCGTCACACTCACGTTGCCGCCAAAGGAGGAGATTTTCGAATCTGTGCCAGTGACAAAAACGCCGTAATTCGTGCTTCCAATGGCCGCATTTCCGCCATTGCCGACTACAGTGACCGTGCCGATGCCGCCTGCTGTGATTTGACCAGCAAATTCTATATAGACACCATAGTTGGTGCCGCTCGTACTTGGACTGCCCCCTGTACCCGTCACGTTCACATCACCGCCCAAAGAGGTGATTTTTGAATCGATTCCACTGATAAAAACGCCGTAATTCGCGTTTCCAATGGCCGCTATTCCGCCATTGCCTACCACAGTGACAATTCCACTGCCGCCATTTATTTTACCTCCAGATATTACAAAGATCCCATATTGGTTAAAACCACTAGAAACACCACCTGTGCCTTTTACCGTAAGTAAACCTGTGCCAGTAGATTGAAGCAAACTGCCTGCGCCCCGTACCTCTACACCTATAAAATTACCCATTGTGGATACTGCTTGCTGGTTGGCCTCCACCGTCAGATCGCCATTGTTGGTCACTATACTACCGCCAGTATCAATCAGCACATTTTTGCTCACTTTTACGGTGACTGCGCCTGTACCAGAGAGGGCAAGGTTGGCATTAATGGCTACGGTTACATTGTCCATACCCGGCGTGGCATTATCATTTTGCAAGTCCATATCGAGGTTGGCATTACTGGCGAAGGTAATGTCGCCATTGAAATTCACCGCGTCGTCGCCGATACCGCCGTTGATGGTGAGGTTTGGTAGGTTGTTGGTGAAAGCACCAATGTTAATATCGTCATTGCCGTTTGCCGTGTTTGCTGTAATGGAGCTAATGCCGCCCAGCGCGATATTAACAGGGAAAGCCACCGCGCCGCCGCCATTGAGCGAGTAGGTACGCCCGGTCACATCGAAGCGGATATTGCCGCCGTTTTCGCTAATATCCAGCACTTCACCATTGCCAGATACATCGGTGATGACGATGGTCGTCATGCTGGTTGTAATGGTGTAATTTTGGGCTTGTGCTGCCCATGTACTCAGTAAACCGCAACATAGGAGCGGGAGTACACGCAACAAATTCCATGTGTTACAGTAAGAATCATGCCTTAGGGGGATAGGGGGAAATGAAATTCCAAATAGGCAAAGAATGGTTGTCTTGTTACTTTTCATGAACTAAATATGTTAAAGAAGGTATGATTGTAAGGAGCGATTGCTAGTTTTAAAGTTGCTTGCAGCAACGCACTGCTTAACACTAAAAAATAGGAAGCATCTGCATTGGATAGCCATTTGCAAACCTGAATTGCTCTTTATAAGGAACAAAGTAACGACAAAATAATTAATAAAACAATGGTTTGTTCAACACT
>JAAFHO010000960.1 GCA_013297575.1 Chitinophagales bacterium | reverse complement strand
TTTTACTATTGAAAATAATGGTGCTATTACGGGTAAAACGGGTAGTGGTGTTGGTAATGGACAAGGGCCTGGTGGTGGTGAGTTTTTTGGTAGAGAAATTTATCCTAGTTCGGGTGCTTCCATCCATTTAGAGACCGCTATGGGAGCCTGTATTACTCTTCCTGGCCGAAATGAAGTTGTTACAATCTCGATGGATCCGCTTAATGTATGGACAGGGGGGTTAAATACCTTTAACCTCACTAACGGGGCGGAGAACCGGAGATACCAAATTTACGCCACTGGACCCGGAAGTAACGGCTCGCAAGGCAAAGCGAATGGTCTCGGTATGATGACAGTAAGTTGCGCTCCCGCTCCTATAGAAATAGGTAATATTGTATGGCTTGATAGCGACGGCGATGGCATGCAGGATCCTGATGAAGCAGGTATTGCAGGTGTCACAGTAGAATTAAGGCGTATCACGGGTAATGTGCTAGTAGGTACTGCTGTTACAGATAACAATGGGTTTTATTTGTTTTCAAATGCAACAGGAACTTCAACGGGATCTGCGAAATATGCACTTCCAACCCTAACCTATTTTACCGATTATAAAGTAGTTGTACTTAATGTGACTGGTGGCTCAAAGCAAGCGGCTCTTGGAAGCAATCTGCTAACGCAAAGTAATACTGGCGGCGCAGATGTGTTGGCTGATTTAAGAGATTCGGATGGTACTTTGAGTGGAAATAATGCGGAAACACCTACATTTAGAACGGGCTCCGGTGGAAAAAACAACCATACATATGATTTTGGTTTTAAGCCTTTTGTTGCGCCTCCTCCAGTATTACCGTGTACATTTATCTCGGGCCTTGGTGCTAATATTGCTACAATTTGTAACGCGGCAAGAAGTATCAATTTTACCATCACCCATGATGCAACATTGACACCAGCGCAAACGATGAAACTGGTGTATTCTACTACGGCACTTACGACGACTCAATTATATAGTGGAAGTGGAACGGCACTCACGACAGGCATTGCGCCAGTAACCGGACAGACTTCTAAATTAGTTACGGCTACAATGCCTGCTAACGTAGGCGCCTCACCAGTAGCATACTTTGTGTATGTGGTATTTGAAACGGCTCCAGTAGATCCTACTTGTAGGCCTTTCGGTCTTGTTTCACCTATTACAGTAAACCCGCAAGTAGCTCCTGCTACTTTATCTGGCAATTACTTTACAATATGTGATAGAGATGATACAGGTACTACTCCCCTTGTCGAAAACGTTCAAAATCTCAATAGTTTAGTTTCTGGTAATACTAGTGGAATTTGGACTGTTAATGCAGCACCTACTATGAGTGGCACATTTGTCGCAGGGGTTTATACTGCTGCCTTGGGAGATGCTGGCAAAACATTTACATTTACCTATACGCTCGCGGGTACAGGGCCAGCAGGATCTGACTGTGAAACAAAAACCTATAATGTCACCATTATTGTCACGGCGTGTCCCTGTTATAATACACAAACCATTTGTGGCACAGAAACCATCACCGCTAGCGTACCAGCTGCTTATACGGTTACATGGTATAAAGAGAACGGTGTAACGGATACACAAATTGGTGTCCCCGGAGCAGATATGATTACGATTTCGGCTACAGGAGAATACTATTACACAGGAACAGATGCAACCGGCTGCGCAGTTGACTTATGTTGTCGTATTTTGGTGACACAGAACACAATACCTGCTGTTATTAACACCAATTTGCAAACGATATGCAACGTTAATAGACCATCAACAGCAGGTGCAGATAATGCTATTGATCTAGATAATCAATTTGTTTCAGGTAACAGCGGTGGTACCTGGACTATTGCACCATCAAGCCCAGTGCCTTCAGGAACTTTCAATACAGCATCAAACATATTTACCGCTGCATCAGCGGATAAGAATAATACCTTCATTTTCAGGTACACGATTACTGGCGTGGGTGGGTGTCCAAACTTGACCTATGATGTACCAGTACTTGTAGCATCTTGTGAATGTCCAACATTTTCCAGTATTTTAACTCCTGGATTAGTCTGCTCCGACGAGGCCTATTCCCTTACGTTGTATCATACCGAAGCACCCTCTGGTGGGAATGTAGAATTTTACTACTCCACA
>JAAFHO010000096.1:2752-12391 GCA_013297575.1 Chitinophagales bacterium | reverse complement strand
CAATAATACGGTAGTAGCCATCATGGTCGCGGCGTGCGCCATCGCCAGTAAAGTATTTGTTTTTGAAGGTGGCGAAATAAGTTTGGCGGCAACGCTCATGATCGCCATAAGTAGTGCGGATAATAGAAGGCCAAGGGTATTTAATACAAAGCATACCTTCTACATCATTGCCTTCAATTTCGTTTCCTTTGGCATCGACTAAACAAGGTTGAATACCCGGCAGTGGCAAAGTGGCAAAACAAGGTTTGAGTGGCGTAATACCCGCTATCGGCGTAATCATCATGCCACCCGTTTCCGTTTGCCACCAAGTATCTACAATAGGGCATTTTTTGCGACCAATTTTTTCATTATACCAGTGCCACGCTTCATCATTGATTGGTTCTCCTACCGAACCCAGCACTTTGAGCGAAGGCATACGCAGCCCTTTTACCCATTCGTCGCCCGCTGCCATCAGGGCGCGAATGGCCGTAGGTGCGGTATAGAAAATATTTACTTTGTGGCGTTTAATAACATCCCAAAAACGGCCAGCATCGGGGTAATTGGGTACGCCTTCAAACATCAAAGTAGTAGCACCTGCCAGTAAAGGGCCATAGATAATATAGGAGTGGCCCGTGATCCAGCCAATATCGGCGGTACACCAGTAAATATCATTCTCTTGGTATTGGAACACATTGCGGAAAGTATATTCGGTATAAACCATATAGCCGCCATGTGTATGCACCACACCTTTGGGTTTGCCCGTGGAGCCAGATGTATATAAAATGAACAAAGGATGCTCGCTGTCCACGGCAACGGCTTTGCAGGATTTGCGTTTGCCAGCAATAGCATCAGACCACCAAATATCGCGTCCTTCTGTCATCGGGACGGGTTCGCCGGTATTTTTATGCACAATTACTTTGACTACACTGTCGCAGCCCATCGTAAGTGCTTCATCTACCACCTGTTTGACAGGGAAATTCTTTGCACCGCGTGCATTAAAATCGCTGGTGATGATACAATTGGCTTGTGCATCTTTAACCCGATCAGCAATGGCAACGGCGCTGAATCCTGCAAAAACTACCGAATGAATCGCACCTAAGCGCGCGCATGCGAGTACGGCCACCGTCAGTTCGGGGGTCATGGGCATATAAATACAGATGCGATCACCTTTTTTTACGCCTTGATCTTTGAGGGCATTGGCAAACTGACAGACGTTTTGGTAGAGTTGTTTATACGTCCATTTAAGAGGTTTCCTGTTAGGGTCGTTGGGCTCCCAGATCAGGGCCGTTTTTTTAGGCGTAGTTTCAACATGCCGGTCGAGGCAATTTTCGGTGATATTTAATTTACCACCGATAAACCATTTTATATCCGGAGATTTGAAATTCCATTTCACCACTTTGTTCCACTGTTTTTTCCAGCGGAATGTGGCGGCCTGTTCTGCCCAAAATCCTTCGGGATCGGTAATGCTGTGCTGATAAACCTGTTGGTATTCCTCGAAGGTGCGTATGTGCGATGTCATGGATTTATGATATTTTATAATTTTACAAATAAAAAACCTGAGTAAGTAAAAATTTGATTGTTAACCAATTATTATCTTTTCTCAAGTTCGATAAGGTCTATTATTGTTCAAGGCTGTCGTATTCGCCTTTCAAAGCATAGTACCCAAACAATGCTAAACCAAACATTAAAGGTACATACACCGGTAAAATGCTGTACCAAAAAATCTTTTTATCGGGTTTTACATTGGCGGCACTCAACTCTGCACCAGCGCGTGTAAACAAAAACCATATTGCGGCCAGTGATAGTAAAATACATATAATCCCTGACATTTTTTTTACTACATTCATATTATTAATGTTTAGAAAATGTGAAAAGTAATGGTTTAATGCTCATCACTATGCAGGTTGTCGGTACGTGCAGGCAGGAACAATGCGCCAATAACGAGACACACCCCTGCAACCATCATCGGATAAAACAAGCCCGCAAGTGGATCACCTGTTGGGTTTTGTTCAGTTATGGTAGTGGAAACAAGGAATGTGGCGATATACGGCACCAGACCACCAAATATACCATTGCCAATATGATAGGGCAATGACATAGAGGTATAACGAATACGTGTTGGGAACAGTTCAACGAGGAATGCCGCAATAGGGCCATACACCATAGTGACGTACAAAATTTGGAGAAAAACAAGGAAGGTCATCAACCACCAATTGGAGGAGGACAACCAAACCGACGTTTTTACTTCGGGCATTCGTTGCTCTTTTGATTTGTCGGCCAAAATCTTTGTTGTTTTTACTTCTTTTGATGTGTTACCATCAACAAATACTTTTACAGTCGTCTCCACTATTGTAGCGTCATCTGTTTGGGGATCTACTTTTACGATTGAACCAACAGAGCCTTTTTCAGCGATTTCGGTCTTTTGCAGACTGGAAATCTCCAGCATTTTTGCATAAATAGGACGATAAGTAAGAATACCCAATAGCATACCCGCCATCATAATCCATTTACGACCAATTTTATCGGAAAGTGCCCCAAACACAAGGAAAAAAGGAGTGCCAAAAATAATGGCAACCGCCAAAATCCAGCGCACCGTATTAAACTCAATTTTACAAATCGTATCCATAAATGACATCGCATAAAATTGACCTGTGTACCAAATAACACCCTGCCCAGCCACTGCACCAAAAAGTGCCAATAAGACCATTTTCAGGTTAGCGCGTTTGGTAAACGATTCTTTTAATGGATTTACAGATAATTGGCCGCTGTGTTTTATTTTAGTAAACATGGGCGATTCTGACATTTTTAAACGGATATAGACCGAAATAGCGATCATAATCGCAGAAACGATAAACGGTACGCGCCAGCCCCACTCGCTAAATGCATCATCGCCCAAATACGTTTTTGTACCTATAATCACCATAATAGAGAGTAAAAGCCCCACCGTTGCAGTCGTTTGAATAAAACCCGTATAAAAACCGCGTTGGTTGGCCGGAGCATGCTCTGCTACATAGGTTGCTGCACCACCGTATTCGCCTCCAAGCGCAAGCCCCTGCAACAAGCGGAGTAGCAGGATGAGAAAGGGGGCTAACATCCCGATTTGGGCATATCCTGGAATAAGACCAATAGAAAACGTAGAAAGCCCCATCAGTACCAATGTCACCAAAAAGGTATATTTACGCCCGATAAGATCGCCCAAGCGGCCAAAAAAAAGTGCTCCAAATGGCCGCACAATAAATCCGGCAGCAAACGAACCTAACGCTGCGAGGTAAGAGGCCGTGATATTTTCGGCAGGGAAAAACTGCTTTGCAATATAAGGTGCCAGCGTTCCGTAAATATAAAAATCATACCATTCGATCAGTGTACCAACCGAGGACGCTAAAATTACACTCATCAGGCCCCAGCCAGTCTTTACTGCGGCATCAGGTGTTGGTGAAGTTGGCATAAGCTAAAAGCAAATTTTATGGAGTGAAAGAGTACGAGTCAAACATAATATATCCTTGTCCGCCCAAAACTACGGGGCAAATGTATAGATACTACCCATATTTTGTTTAAATATCCATTACATTTGATAAAACATTTTCCGATAATTGAGCGGGCTTTGCCCAATTGCCTTTTTAAATGATTTATTAAAATACGAAATATTCCCAAAACCACTTTCGAAACAAATAGCATACACCGATTTTTCTGTTGAACGGAGTAATTGGCAAGCGTGTTTGATTCGGAATTCGGTGATGACATCCACCAAAGTTTTGCGCGTCATTTTTTTAAAATAACGACAAAAAGCTGTTGGTGTAAAATGAGCAATAGATGCAATTACTTGCAAATCAATGTCCTGTGTGTAATTAGCAATAATATAAGCATATACTTTTTGAAAACGTTCTGTGTCTATTGGCGATAAAGTGGTCATTGCAAAATTAGGATCAATCAATTCTATTTCATCCGAAACAGATATGATATGCAGTATTTCAAAGAGTTGCAATATTTTTTGGAAAGGGTATTGCCCCGAAGTAAAAAACATTTTTTCGGCAACCCTATCGCGGGTTTTTCCTTTGATTAAAATACCAGATTCTGCTTTTTTGAATAATTGTTGGACAGCCGCCATTTCTGGAATATCCAAAAAATCCTTTCCTACAAAATCAGATTTGAATTGAATCACAATGGATTTTGCTAAACCTTGCTCATCAGTGGCGTTATTGACCCAACAATGCGGTACATTTTCGCCCAATAAAACCAAATCACCTGCCTCAAAGGGCGCAACTTGCCGCCCAACAAAGCGTTTTCCCGCGCTTTGCTCTATAAATGTCAATTCCAATTCCGGATGAAAATGATATGGCGCATCAAATTGCGGTAAACTAAAAGAACGATGCAAAAAAGAATAGCCTGTTTTGTCGTTTAATTGTTCGTAAGTAGCCTTCATTTTTATCTATTTTTACCTAAATTTTCTAGTATTTAATAAATTTGGGTAAAATTACACCATTTTTGATAAATAAAAGCAAAGATTAGTATTTTAGAAGCTTGTTATTTTGCACCATTAATTACAACCACGTTCTGTACATACTTCGACTCCATAGGTTTTGTGGATAAAAATCGTATTACGTCCCTATAAATCTATGCACAAAACCTAACGACGCTCAGTATAAAATTTAAAATAATAAAAATGAAGGATTTGCTCAACCAGCCTTACGAACTACCGCAACACGCGGTTGATTTTTATCAAAAGTACCGTTACATCAAACTGAAAGATGTGTTCGATGCGGATACTTTGGCCTATTATGGCGATAAAATTAGCCAAAAAGTAGCTGAATTGAATAAAAATGATACGCCTTTAGACCAACGCGACACGTATGGCAAAGCTTTTTTACAAATTTTCAACCTTTGGCTGCAAGATGATACGATAAAAGAGTTTGTATTTAGCAAAAGACTCGCTAAAATTGCTGCCGATCTGCTCCAAACCGATGGTGTACGCATCTACCACGACCAAGCCCTTTTCAAAGAAGGCGGCGGTGGCATTACGCCTTGGCACGCTGACCAATATTACTGGCCACTCAGCACCGATAAAACGGTTACGGCTTGGATACCATTGCAAGAAGTACCCTTGGAAAAGGGGCCGCTCGAATTTAGTGCAGGCAGCCATGTGATCATTTCTGGTCGAGAATTGGCTATCGGCGATGATAGCGAAGTGATGATTCAACAAAAATTGCGAGTGACAGATTTCAAACACGTGATCGAACCGTTTGATTTAGGGGAAGTGAGTTTTCATTCAGGATGGGTTTTTCATCGTGCAGGAGCGAACCAAACCGATGAAATGCGCAAAGTAATGACCGTAATTTTTATGGATAAAGATATGATTTTGAAACAACCCGAAAACGAAAACCAAGTGCACGATTGGAATACCTGGTGTCCAGGAGCGAAGGTTGGGGAAGTGATCAATTCGCCGATTAACCCCGTTTTGTACCAACATCCATAACAACATGATTCAATGTAAAGCCGCCGTTTCTGACGGCAAAGGCAGTTTTTCCATCCAAAATATTACCGTTGCCGACCCGCAAGGCGATGAAGTTTTGATCGAAATAAAAGCCGCGGGGGTGTGTCATACGGATTGGGACTCCCAATCGTGGGGCAAGCCGTTGGTGATGGGGCACGAAGGCGCGGGAATTGTCAAAAAGGTAGGCACTCGTGTAAAATCCCTACAAATTGGCGATAAAGTGATGCTCAATTGGGCGATTCCCTGCTATGAGTGTTTCCAATGTCAGGAAGGCAATCAACATATTTGCGAGCGCAATTCAGCCGTTACAGCAGGCAATAATGTGAGCGAAGGACACGCCACGTTGGATTCGACACAATATAATGGTGTACCCATTGAGCGCGCATTTAGCCTCGGCACCATGTCGGAACATACCCTTGTACGCGAAGCGGCGTGTGTAAAAATGCACGTCGAAATGCCGTTTTCATCGGCGGCCATCGTTGGTTGTGGCGTAATGACGGGTTATGGCTCGGTGGTCAATGCAGCAAAAGTAAAAGCAGGGACTTCGGTGGTCGTTTTAGGTACAGGTGGCGTAGGATTGAACGTTATTCAAGGCGCACGGATCTCTGGCGCGGGGAAAATTATTGCCATTGACGTTAACCCATTACGCCTTGAAATGGCGAAAGAATATGGCGCAACACATACCCTTTTAGCCGAAAAAACGGACAAAGGCTTGCTCAATGCCGCAAAAATAGTAAAAACCATGACAGACAGACGCGGCGCAGATTATGCCTTTGAGTGTACCGCCATTCCCGAACTCGGCGCAGCACCTTTGGCAATGGTGAGAAACGCTGGTATGGCCGTGCAAGTCAGCGGTATCGAACAAGAGATTATGATGGATATGAACCTCTTTGAATGGGATAAAATTTATATCAACCCATTGTACGGCAAAACACGTCCGCAAATTGATTTTCCTATTTTGCAAGACCTATACGCTAAAGGCGATCTGATCTTGGATAAAATGGTGACACGAACGTACCCGCTTGGTGATTTAGCACAGGCGTTTGCGGATATGCACGCGGGAAAGAATGCGAAAGGGGTAATTGTTTTTTAAATCAATAGAGTGTGTGACAAAATCTTTAGTCTGAGCGGCTCGTATCGCACAAAATGTGGGGGTGGACTACTTTACAACAAATGTTGGACATCTCCGAAGTCATGCACTCAAATAATAAAATCCATGACTTCGGAGAAGTCCAACATTTATAAAAAACATCTCGAATGCATCAAATGACTTCGGAGAAGTCCAACATTTGTAGCTTTTAAAATTATAAAATAACATTATGATAAATTTAAAAATCGTAAATAGCAAACATTGGCTAAGCTCTTTATTGTTCGTTTTCCCATACTTTATCCAAGCGCAAACCATTGAGCGAATGGAACCCGCAAATTGGTGGGTCGGTATGCATCTAAACAAAATCACGCTCTTGGTTTATGGCAAAGACATTCAAAATTTACAACCTTCTTTCCAATATAAAGGCGTAACATTATTGAAAACAGATAAAGTGGAAAACCCAAATTACCTGTTTGTGACCCTCAACATCAGTCCCAAAGCACCCGTTGGAACGGTCAAAATAGCGTTTAAAAAGAACAACAGCACGCTGATAACTAAAGATTTTCCGTTATTGGAACGCGAAAAAAACAGCGCAACTCGGGCAAGTTTTTCACAAAAAGATGCTATTTTGCTTGTTGTACCCGACAGATTCGCCAATGGCGACCCGACAAATGACAATACGCCCAATACTTTTGAAAAATTCAACCGCAGCGATGAAAGCGGCAGACATGGTGGCGATATTCAAGGCATCATCAATCATTTGGATTATATAAAATCATTGGGCTATACCCAAATTTGGAATACGCCTTTGCTTGAAAACAATATGTACAAGTATTCTTATCATGGTTATGCGGCAACTGATTTTTACAAAATTGACAGCCGTTTTGGTACAAATGAGCAATTCAAAACATTGGTGCAAGAGGCAAAAAAGCGGGATATTGGGCTAATTTGGGATGTGGTTCTGAATCATTGCGGTTCGGAATATTATTTCGTAAAAGATCCGCCGACAAAAGACTGGTTGAACTACCCAACAACTCAAAAACGGAGCAATCATTTAAAATCTACCATGTACGACCCTTACGCAAGCGACGAAGACAAACGCGGCTATAAGGATGGGTGGTTCGATGTAACGATGCCCGATCTCAATCAAAGAAACCCATTTTTTGCCAGTTTTTTAATCCAAAACACAATTTGGTGGGTCGAATACGCGGGACTTTCGGGTTTTCGGGAAGACACGTATTCGTATGCGGATAAAGATTTTTTGGCAAAATGGACGAAGGCTATCGTTGATGAATATCCTAATTTCAATATCGCGGGAGAGGAAATGACTTTGATACCAGAAATTGCCGCTTATTGGCAAAAAGGCAAGGTGAATGCAGATGGTTTCCAGTGTTATTTGCCAACCCTAATGGATTTTTTATTGACTGAAAATGCTGTAAAATCGCTCACAACGCAAAACAGTTGGGCATCTCCTTGGCGCGAAGTTTATCAAGGTTTAGGGCAAGATTATCATTTCCCGAACCCTAACAACCTTTTGATTTTTCCTGATAATCACGATATTGACCGGTTTTATTCACGGCTCAATAAAGATTTTGAGCATTGGAAATTGGGTATTGCGCTCTATATGACGATGCGCGGTATTCCTCAATTTTATTATGGAACAGAATTGCTATTTACCAATGCTCAATCGGGCAATGATGGTCAGAGGCGTGCCGATTTTTACGGCGGTTGGTCGGGTGACACTAAAAATGCGATAACTGGCGAAAATCTTACCCCGCAAGAACAAGAAGCACAAAAATATTTTACTCAATTATTGAATTGGCGCAAAACAGCAACTGCGGTTCATACGGGCAAATTGAGGCATTTTGCGCCCGAAAAAAACGACGTGTATGTTTATTTTAGATACAATGACCAACAAAAAATAATGGTCATTTTGAATAAAAATTCAAAAGCAAGCATGCTCGACATGGAGGCATATAAAGAATTGATTTCCAATACATTTAAAGCCAAAGATATTGTTTCTAATAAAGAAATAATTGTCAATAAAACATTGGAAATAGCGCCTAAAACTGCAATGATTTTGGAGATAAAAAATTAAAAAATCCCTTTTTAGATCACTCAGTATTTTGAACAAAAATTGCAATAAAATGAAGCATATATTTGTACCCATTTTTTTATTTTCTGCTTTGCTATCAAACGCCCAAAGCAAATCCGAGCATTTCCAACGCCTCCCTTTTGGTAGCATAAAACCAACAGGTTGGCTCAAAACCCAAATGCAAAAAGACATGGCAGGATTTGTCGGCAACTTGGATCAACTCGTGCCTGACCTTATCCACGACCCTATTTATGCCGAAGGACGTTTGCAAAAACACAGCAAAGCCAAGGATTTGGGTAACCTCAAATCGGGCGATGCGGAAGGTGATGACCAATACAAATGGTGGAATTCCGAAACGCAATCCAATTGGTGGGACGGCTATATCCGCAATGCTTTTTTATTAGACGACCAACCGGCGATTGAAAAAGTAAAAAAATACGTTCAAAATATCTTAGCCACCCAAGATGACGATGGTTATTTGGGTATTTACGACAAAGAATTGCGCTATCATTTTAGTAGTGAAAATGGCGAATTATGGTCAAAAGCAACACTTTATCGCGGTTTATTGGCCTATTACGAAGCCACCAATGACCAAAAGGTTTGGGCCGCACTCCTAAAGGCCGTTGATAATGTGATGTACAACTATCCCATCGGTACATCGCAGCCTTTTTTTGCCGGAACGGGTTTTACGGGCGGTGTGTCGCATGGCTTGACCATTACGGATGTTTTTGATCGGTTGTACCAACTCACGGGCGACAAAAAATATTGGAATTATGCGGCGTTTTTATACCTCAATTTTTCTGAAAACCATGCTTCTGAAAAAGATGCGCAATTGAAAAATATCTTGGACGCATCGTACAAATTACAATCGCATGGTGTACATACTTACGAGCATATCCGTCCTTTAATCGTGGCGGCTTATGCTTCGGGCAACCCTGAATTGCAACGCGCCTTAGACTTGTATCTCGCCAAAATTAAAAATGTCAC
>JAAFHO010000096.1:0-2742 GCA_013297575.1 Chitinophagales bacterium | reverse complement strand
CGATGAATGGATTTGGAAACAAACCGCAGATGCTACCCACACAGGTTATGAGTACTGTTCTTTGCACGAATTAATGGACAGTTATACGGTTTTATTGCAAAAAAGCGGCAAAAATGCTGTTGCAGACGATATTGAAAACATTTTTTACAACGCAGCACAAGGCAGCCGCAATCCCGAACATTCGTGTATCGCTTATTTGAAAACCGATAATTCTTTTGAAATGTTAGGCACTAAAAATGGCGAAGTAGAAGCCAATCGCAATCAAACGCGCTATAAATACTCACCTGCACACCAAGATGTGGCCGTTTGTTGCAATCCAAATGCAGGAAAAATTACGCCTTATTTTGTGCAATCTGCTTGGATGAAAGAGGGCGAAAATACGTTTGTTGCCACGCTTTTATGTCCCAATATTTTGGAAACAACCGTAAAAAACACACCCCTTCGCATAGAAATGGTTACGACATATCCTTACGAAAACCATGTTGTTTTTAACATAAAAACAGGTCAACCTACAGCATTTGTTATAAAAATAAGAAAACCAAATTGGGTCACAAAAATTGAAACAAAAGAAAAGTATCGCATTGAAGATCAATACATTGTAATTGAAAGAACGTTTTCAATAGCCGATAAAATAGACATCAATTTCGTGGCCAATGTTGAAGTAAAAGAAGATTTGAATAAGGAAAAATATTTCACTTATGGCGCATTAATGTATGCCAAACCAATGGCCGCAACCGAGCAAAAAGGGAAAGCGTACGCCGTGGGTTTCAACGATTGGATGTATGCCCCCACAGATACTACACGATATACATTTATTGCAGCGCACAAAGCCCGTTATAAAAATGGAAAAATATATGTTCGCTTGCAAAACCAAAGTAACCAGCAAATGGAAAATTTGGAATTGATACCTTTGGGAAAAACGATTTTAAGGCAAGTTAGTTTTTAACATGAGCGAGAAATCCAATTTTTTCACCACCGAAATCGCCCATTTTCAAGGCTTATCTTTTATCACCGTTAAAAGTAATGCTTTACAAAGACGAGCAGATTTGACGGTTTATACACCGCCAAATGTGGAACAGTGTGGGCTGCCAATTGTCATTTTGTTGCATGGCGTTTACGGCAGTCATTGGGCATGGGCCATGAAGGGAAAAGTGCATGAAACCGTGCAAAAAATGATAGATTTGGGGCAAATAAAACCCATGATTTTGGTTATGCCATCCGATGGTTTGTACGGCGATGGCAGTGGTTATGTGCCGCACAAAACGGAAAACTATGAAAAATGGATTGTAGAAGATGTAATTCAAGTGGTGAAAGAGCAAATTCCGCAAGCGACGGATGATTCGCCTGTTTTTATTACAGGGCTTTCGATGGGTGGTTTTGGGGCATTGCGGTTGGGTGCGAAATATCCGCAAGTTTTTCGAGCGTTTTCGGGTTTATCGAGCATTACGCATGTGGAACAAATGCGTCTGTTTGTCTCCGATTTTGAGACCTTAGAAAAAGAAATGTCAGCGCAAGATGGTGTATTGGATTGGATGCTCCGCAACAAGAACATTTTGCCGCTTTTTCGGTTGGATTGTGGCCGCGACGATATTTTGATTGGGTTCAATCGGCAATTGCATTTGGATTTAGAAAAAAACGGCATTCCGCATATTTATGAGGAGTTTTCGGGCGGGCATTCTTGGGATTATTGGGCGGAGCATATTGGTGAGACGCTTTTGTTTTTTAGTCAGGGTTATTGAAAAAGGCGTTGCGCAATGTATCGCTGAAATGTACGCGGCAAGGTTGTTCAATAAAAATCAAAAAAAGCCTATTGATGTCATATATGGCAGTGTAACGACTGGCTATCAGTGGCAATTCTTAAAATTGGAAGGACAAACAGTTTTGCAGGACATCTCTATTTTTTCCATTAATGAACTGCCAAAAATCTTAGGAATACTTCAATTTATTGTGGAACAATAGACTTTAAAGTACATAAAACAAATGTTACTAGATTTAAAAATTAAAAAATATACATTATATTCTTTTTTCATTTTAACATTAGTGTTTATACTTATTCCTTATGCCTTATTAGATACATATGAATTAGGACAATCATTAAAAATAGTTTTTGAATACAAAATAGTTTTTGCAGTTTTATCTTTATTTTTTTGCCTTTATACAGATAAAGTTATGTTTAAACCTATAAAAACTAAAAATTTTAACAGACTAATACAAATATTAAAATTTACATTTGGAACAGGTTTAATATTTCTATTTTTTTGTGGTCTAGTGAGTGGTCTATTACTCAGCATAAATGCGTTCTTTGGCAAGCATGAATTAGTTGATATTTACGCCACTGTGTTAAGTAGTCACGAGTCAACTTCTAGAGGCGGGAAAAAGCATTATTATATTACAATAGAAATTCCTAATGAAGCACGTAAAGTTGAAATTAAAGTAAAAAGACGTTATTTGGCGGGAGGGATCTATCAAGGACAATTGTATAAAGGAAGTTTAAATATGTATTATTATAAGTAAATTCCCATAGGGATTTCATGTAAAAAACGTACAAAATAACATGCAATCCCTAACGGGTTATGGTTTCTACACATCTTTACATAGACACTGTAAACTATTGATTATGAACAGATAAACCAACAGGTTTTTCTTATAAAAGGTGCAGCGCACCGTAATATTTGTAGCAAAAATCGGTAAAATCAAGGTTGAAGGTGCAGCGCACCGTAACATTAAAATTAATATTTCGGT
>JAAFHO010000959.1 GCA_013297575.1 Chitinophagales bacterium | reverse complement strand
GGGGGCAGGGCATTTGCCCATACTCACGCCTCGTACGCGCAGGTAACGCGCTTGCGTGCTCGACAAATTGGTGGCAAACGATTGTTGAATCGTACCTTTTACTGTGGTCGGTATTTGGTTGACGATCGTCCCAACCGGTGTGAAATTGACACCATCATCGGAGGTTTCCATTTCTACTTTAACAGGGAAAAATATCCAGGAATTTTCGTCTTGGATAAAATTGGCCGCTACGCGTTTGATCTCTTGTTTTTTACCAAAATCCAATACCACTTCCATATCCGCGCCTTCAAAACCTTGCCATCCGCCCGATCGGAAATCGGCACCTCCGGCCAGTAGATCCACTAAGCCATCCATACCACCACCCGTGTATTGTGCATTATAAGGATTTTTATAAGAAATTACCTTTAAATTATTCATTTTTTTGAAAAAACGAGCCGTTTCTTCTACGCTACTTTGCCCATTTTGTTCTACCCAAAACTGCAAATTGCAACTCCGATTGATCGTAAATGGCTTTTGGTAACGGTGCGATTTGCCATTATTGATCTTATAAAAAATCTTGGCTTTAACATCCGCGCAGCCCAATGCGATTTGTTGCTTATCTCTAAAAACACGCTCACCTGCTGCGATAAATGGAATACTTTTGAGTGCGGCTTGCGCTGTTGTGGGCGGAGCAACCGTACCCCAATTCGACTGGTGCGATCCTGTGACAAAATCCATTTTTCCGCCAGCCATAATTGCGCTATGTGGCAAATAAGTAGCTTCGTATTTTTGGCCGTTCAATACAGCACTTTGAATATATAAAAACGAGGGTACAGAATGCACTTCGAATCGTTTGGTATTGGGTAAATTAAGCGTCACTTTTTCAAATGCGGGCGCACCAATTGCATATTGCGCACTCCCCGGTGTAACGGGATAAAAACCCATCGCCGACCATACATACCAAGCCGAAGTCTGCCCGCAATCATCATTGCCGCATAAGCCGTCGGGTTTGTCGGTATATAAATCGCGCATAATCTGTTTTACGCGGTACTGCGTTTTCCAAGGTTGCTGCACATCATTGAACAGGTACGCTACATGGTGACATGGTTCATTACCATGCGCATATTGCCCGATCAAACCCGTAATATCCGCTTGGTTACGGCCAGTTGTAGCCGATACTTCGTTAAAAATCCCATCCAAACGCCGCGCAAAAGTATCGCGTCCGCCCATAAGATGGATCAAGCCCGGTATATCCTGTTGTACTGAAAAACGATATTGCCAAGCATTGGCTTCTGTGTAATTAAAATTGACTTCTTTCGGATCGAACGGCGTGCGCCAAGTACCATTGGCTTTGCCCCGGAAAAAACCTGTTTTAGGATCGTAGAGATTTGCATATTGTTTGGATCGCAACAGGAACTCTGCTGCAATTTCCTTTTCGCCCAATGCCTCGGCAAACTGAGCAATACACCAGTCATCATAAGCGTATTCCAGTGTTTTTGATACCGATTCGGGTTCTTCATCGCCAGGGATATAACCTTTTCGGCGGTATTGTTCCAGTCCCAGTCGATCGAGTCGTGCGCTTTTGAGCATGGCTTGCAGGAGTTCTTTCGCGTCGTTGGGATCAACAAGCCCTTTGGTATAGGCATCCAGTATCACCGGAATGGCGTGGTTGCCTATCATGCAATTGGTCTCATTAGCGGCGAGTTCCCAGACGGGTAATAAGCCGCCTTGTCGGTATTGCAATAAGAATGTTTTGATAAAATTGCGCATACGATCAGGTACGAGCAGGGCGTGCAATGGATTGGCCGCACGATAGGTATCCCACAAAGAAAAAGTGGTATAAACATCGTGGGAAGCCGAATGCACTTGATCGTCCATACCGCGGTATTGCTTATCCACATCCGACCATAAATTGGGCGCAAGCATACTGTGGTACAAGGCAGTATAAAACGTGCGGTTTTGCTCCGTTGTACCGCCTTCAACAGCGATCGAAGACAAGAGTTTTTCCCAAGCGAAACTGGCATTTTGGCGTACTTTATCAAAATTATAATCGGGACATTCTGCCTCCAGGTTGCGCCGCGCCCCTTCAATACTGACTGCTGAAATACCTACCGTGACCACCAATGGGGCATCGTCGTTATAAAAATGTAGTA
>JAAFHO010000958.1 GCA_013297575.1 Chitinophagales bacterium | reverse complement strand
AAATACGCGGCATTACACTCTTACGCCGAGGGGCTAATCCGAATTATAGACGCTACCAGTTAAGGAAACTAGACAGATCGCCAAATAAGCAGTTGCTCGCTTAGATCATATAATGCAAAAGAAGGGCTTTTATCAGCTGCTATTGAGGTACTACTCGTAGGATATTCATCATATATACCACGTGTAGCCCCAACGGGGCGAGATCATCAACGTAGGGCCTCGCCCTACGTATTTATGAACATGCGCGAACACCCATGAACACCCACGAATCCGAACATACACCCACGAATCCGAACATACACCCGAACGAACAGATAGGGCGATGCCCCATCCTAGTGATTTCGCCCCTTTGGGGCTTGGTGGTGGTTAGTACTAGATGCAGGACTTCCAGTCGGCTGAAAATCGGTGAGTTAATAAATACGGCCAACCTTTTACACTATTTCAAAATCTGATGCAAAGTCCAAGCCTGTGGCACAATCCCCCTTTTCCCATCATTTTCGATCACCCAATCCGCCAATGCCACTTTTTGAGATTCGGGCATTTGGTTGGCGATCCGGTTGCGCACAGCATTTTCGTCGCTGCCGTCGCGGGCCATTACCCTTGCAATGCGCACTTCTTCCGGCGCAGTGACCACAATAAGGCCATCGAGGTATTGGTGGCTACCACTTTCGATCATCAGCGCGGCTTCTTTGATGGTATAGGGCGCATGGGTTTGTTGAGCATGCCAATTTTGGCTGTGTTGTTCCACCGCAGGATGTACAATAGCATTGATTTGGGCAAGTTTAGATTTATCTTTAAATACAATATCGGCAATATAGGCACGGTTGTATTTTCCATCTACATAGGTCCCTGCGCCAAAGGCTTGCACCATTTCCGCAACGATTTTTTCATCGTTTTCGATCAACCATTTTGCCCAATAATCGGCATAATAAATGGGAATGCCCAAGGATTCAAAAATCTGGCAGACGGTCGTTTTTCCACTCCCAATTCCACCTGTAATACCAATCCTATACGGGCGTTTAATCTTGTCTATTTTTTGTTCAAACATGTCGTAACCTCAAACACTGTCGTAAAGCCGCACGCGCAAAAGGCAGTGTTGGCATAGCATTCATGGCGCGAATATCCTCCAAAAAACTAGAATCTTCGTCCAAAAACCGAAAAACAGCACTTCCTTCTAGGTTTTTAAAGAAATCCCCAAAAATTTGATGTGCCGGAATTAATCCATCATCCAAAGCGCGCAAGAAAACGGAATCGTAAATCCTGAACTTTTTTCCTGAACGCAATAACCGAGGATTTGGATGCCCTGTATTCGCCCAATCTTCCGCAAACGCTTTTATCCTACGCTGTGTGCGCTTAAAAGCATAACCACTGGAAGGTTTTACAAATCCGCCAGCCGTCCCAATCCTGATTTCGCGGCCATACGGCCCGGGCGAAAAAGGGAAATCGCTCATCGGAATTACCCCAAATTCTTCCTGCACAATCTCATAATCTTCAATCTTCAAAAACACTTCAATATACTGTTTTAATGCAGCAATATACGCTTCATCGGCCAGCAACTCCGGTGAAAAAACCGTAAACTCCACCAAGGCTTCTGTCTCAGAAAAGGGTAATACATACACAAATCGAGTATCTTTTTCCTGAGGCACTCGAAAGTCCATAAAAGTAGCCGTATTCGGATCGAAACGAGGCTTTGGTGTACGGATAATCCAACCTTTAAAATGTTGAAGCAAATAAATAAATCCCTTGACGGGCGGGCGTTGGAGGGAAGAAAACGGCGTGGCAAAATGATCCTTTTCCAAGGCTGGCATCATTTGAAAAGGAACTAATGCGCTGTTTAAAATCCACTCTGCTTCATAAGTATCGGTGGCTGTTTGGACAATACCCTGCTGGCTGTCCATTCCCTCAATGGCTGCTTGGACAAAAGTGACGTTTGGATTTTTTTGGAGTTCTTTTTTTGCCCAAGAATAAAAGTCAATCCCCCTAATCATCAGGTATTGATAGCCATTGGTTTGGAGCAATTTGGAATGCGATGGGCTGTAAAACTGAATATTATCCCAACGATGGTGTACCACAGGCGGCAATGTGGCTTGTTGTTCGGCATTGGCCCAAAAACACCAAGTCCGGTCGTTTTGAGTC
>JAAFHO010000957.1 GCA_013297575.1 Chitinophagales bacterium | reverse complement strand
CGCAACTACCAGCACTAACCGCTGATGGATACGCCTTAAAGGGTAAGTACAGCCGAAACTGATCACCTTGAATACCCTCTGGCGGAAAAGAGGCTTTTCTGTAACTGGTCTGCGGTCCACCTGAACGATTATATTCTGGTGCATTATAAGTCAAATCACTCAATATAAATTCGCCCTGTTCTCCAGTAATGGTTTCTGGATTATAATGAAAAAAAAGTGTCAAATTCTCGGGTATGCAGCCACCAGCATCCGACAAAGCAATATAAGCAAATAGGTCAGGATTAACACATAAACTACCCGCAACTATAATTTGATTCTCTGGACACCCACATTTATTATCAATACAGTCCATCATACCCGGGCAATCCTCCGATACGCATTTGAGTGGTTCTTTTTTACAGGATGTTTGTTGAAGTAGTAGTAAAACGGTTAGCAAAACCGCAGCAATGGTCAAGCATTTATTGATCATATTGAATAGCATTTTAGTGTGAGGATAATCTGTCAACGATGTTCCTGATTATTAATGTATTAACTAAACAAAGATACATATAAATAGGTAATTCCATTTTATTTTTTTATAAATTAACAATATTTTAACATGGGTATGCTGAAAATATGTAAGTGCTTTATTGATATTGGTTTAGCCTAATGTCATAAATGTTTTAGATCAGAGTAAGTTGTTTTTTAGGCGAGTGGCATACATACACCAATATAATATTCGTGTAAACCCTACATTAACTTTCTGTCTCCACCGTCATTTCGCTATTGACACTCCATTTATTTCCCGTATATTTGTAATCTAGTAAGGAACGATTCCGTAAAGGGGTTTGTTATACTATTTTAGCAATCATAATATTTTTTCAAAAAGAGACTTTTGGGCCTACTTGTATTGAATTCAACGCAAGTAGCATGAGAAGTACAATTCGATCTGTTGAGGCACTCAGTGTGATCGAAAAAAATCGGAAAGTTACTACGATGAAATGGAGAAAACTTAACGGACAGCGCATCGAAGCACCCCTACTGGAAGCAGTAGAAGAAACAATCATCAGAGAAACCGAAGCAGGTTTCAAACTCAAGGTTTGTATTGGTACCGATTCACAAGTGATTGGAGAGGATGTACACTTTGCAACCGTCATTGTATTTCTACGCGAAAAACGCGGTGGATTTATGTACATTTCTAACGACCGCGCAAATCGTAAAATGTCGATTCGCGAGCGTATGATCTTGGAAGTAGGTCGCTCAGTAGAAGTGGCTTATGAATTGTGTACGCTACTCGATCTTTATGATGTGGCACTGGAAGTACACGCCGATATCAATACTGATCCGGCTTTTGAGAGTAATACAGCCCTGAAAGAAGCCATGGGTTATATCCTAAGCATGGGTTTTGTATTCAAAGCAAAACCAGATGCATTTGCGTCTTCATGCTGCGCGGATAAAGTAATTTAGAGGAAAGAGGTTTTGTGCAAATATTCAACTATCTCCAAGTGTTCCATAAACGGAATTTGACTAATGTCGGGGCGATACCGCCATAGGTTGGTAAGTTTAAGGCATTACTGCAAGGTTAGCCGTTTGTAACCGTTACTTAGCCGTTAGTTAACCGTTACAAACGGCTAAGTTTTTAAAGCGTTGTTTATCAAATTTTTACGGTACACCTTTATGCTGTAAAAAAGGGAAAGTATATATATTTGATCCACGGGTTGTGGTGGTGTACTACGCACTTTTCCTAAAAAGTCAGTGATCTGAGTCGTATTCAAGATCTATCTGCGGCATGTACTAATATATATAGCCTCCCCCCCCCATAAAATGACATAAAAAATTAATTCGGCAACACACTTGCATATATGAAACATATACCTATATCTTTGCAGGGTACTTCGATGGTTTGCCCATTATTTCCAGATTACAATGACCACTTTATACGCTTTTCTCACTTAGGTTTCATTATCATTTGTTGCGCGTTTTACATGTTCGAACGGGTTGGTTTGTTGTGTTTGCGACAATGTAAGTTACGGCGACAAAGCGGGTTTTCACGCAATAGAGGGGTATTGGGAGGGGGTGACGGCAAACCATAGTTCGCTGAAAGTATAATAACATCAAAATACAATATTAAAATATGAATAAATCAGAGTTTCTAATACAC
>JAAFHO010000956.1 GCA_013297575.1 Chitinophagales bacterium | reverse complement strand
GAAGCCAGGTTTTAGTTAACCAATCAAAACGCCATAAAGCCACTAAGTGATTGTGCATTAACATAGAATTAAACTATTTATATGTTTATATTTGTAATAAATATTCATTTTGTACTTTTGTTTTGGGTGCAATTCAACCGCTGGCGACTACTCTTCCACACCCAATACTTCCCCGCTCGCGAGCATTTTTAATGCGATGCGCGCCGTCAGTCGGTCTCTGACCGACATGAAAAATTCCGGTCAGAGACCGTCAGACTGTACACATCGCGTCGGAGAGGCTCGTGAGCGGTTTGTATTTTATTGAAGTTTTCCAGGTTCAGTCACCTACAAACCACACATAAGTCATTGGAAAATACGTGTACGTTTGTACAATGATAAAATCACATACTCGCGGGCAGCGGGGAAAATATTACCCAATCTTTGGAAAAACTTTTGTTGTAAGTTGCTGCGGTCTAATCTTTGTTAAAACATGAAAACATGATGCTACTTACACGTGATGTTATTGCGATGCGTATCGTCATACATCTTCTGTCCAGTAAAGAAAAGTAATATATTCTGTTAATCAAGGTCAGTCAGCAATATATCCACGTGTCAGACATCTAGGTTTAGCACAAATAAAATCCGTTTAAATACCAATATATTACATCACAAAAACCTATTCATCTTTTTCTAATATTTTTTTATACTTGATTAATACTTCTTCAATACCATTTAATATATTTTCACACTCTATATTTATCGTATCAAATCGAGATTTATCCCCCAGGATAATAATAGTATATTTATCATTTATTCTAAAACCATCATATTTAACTATAAATACATCCTTTTGACGTTGCCATTGATCAAAAAATTCACCAATAGAAACATTATTCAAATTTTCAAATAATTTATCAATATTCATTATTCAATTATTTTATTTGCAATGATAGTAATGTCACTAATTTGATTTATAGCAACCTGAGTTGCAATATTCATTAGATCAGTATCTTTTTTATTAATTGGTATTTCGGCCTTGTTCATAAATGACTTAATCATTTCCACTGCAGTTCTTTTATTGCCATCAACAAACATATGATTTAGAATTAGAGCATGTTCGGGAATTTTCTCTCGCATAGTTTTACAATTTAGAAATATTGATTTGACAGTTAGCCCAAAGAATCCATGCTTCGGAATTTTCTACTGTTCGCTCGTAATCCTTTGATAATCGTCGGAAGAAGTTGAACCACCCAAAGGTACGTTCGCTCACCCACCTCCATTTAAGAGGTACAAAGCCTTTTGCTGTCGGCGGTTTTGACGATATTTCGGCTGTGGCATTCAGGTATTTTTCGCACGTCTCCATGAACACGCCTTCGTATCCCTGGTCAACCAGGACTTTTTTCACACGCCTCAGAACATCCTTTGCTTCTATGAGTAATACTGCCCCAAAGACAGAATCATTTCCGTTAGCCGCATGTACCAATACCTTCCAGACAAGCCCCAAGGTGTCCACTAAGGTTTGTCGCTTGCGACCATTGACCCGCTTGTTGCCATCAATTCCTCTATCCTTTTCAATCATGGCGTTGGCCTTAACAGATTGACTATCAACGCATACCAGAGACGGATCTGCTTCTCTGCCCTCTTTAACTCTCCGAAGCATATTCAAGCCAACATTGAGTTTTTCCAAAGTGCCGTTTTTCCGCCATTTATCAAAATAGTAGTAAACAGCCCTCCATGCAGGGAAAGAGGCAGGAAGGTTACGCCACTGTGCTCCAGTCCGGGCAAGCCAAAAAATAGCATCCACCACATCACGGAGATTTATTTTGCGCTTCCTTTCCACGGGTAAAAAACTTGCCATAACTTGCCACTTGGAATCGGTGAGTTGTTCATACTTCTCTTGCATAATTTCTTGTTTTTGATATCTCAAAGTTATGCACCGATTCCTTTTCTATCAGTTTTTTTTACTATCAGCCAAATTTTTGATGGAAAATCATCGGTCTTCCGTCAAAAATTCCCGAACATGCTCTAATTCTAAACGTGAAAAATCTCTTGGATACTATTTGGGAATTGTAAGTTTCTTGATTACAGTTTCATCAGCATACACAACTTACATTGGAATAAATTACTCTATACCACCTTGGATACCATGTTTGTTTTTAACTATTGGAA
>JAAFHO010000954.1 GCA_013297575.1 Chitinophagales bacterium | reverse complement strand
TTAAATCCCGCAAAGTCGCGGCAAGTACGGTCGAATAGCGGTTTGGGTAAAGGCCACGGTACGGAATGTGCAGTACCGATCAAAGTATCATTCCACTCCTCATAATTACCGGCAAATTCGTTGCTTTGGCCAAAAGAAAAGAAAGTAACGTTGTTCCGCTCAAGGTTTTCCCATAGTCCACCTATTTCATTATAATCTTCGGGATCCATGCCTCCTGTTGTGGCTGGAAGCCGCCGTCCGGGTGCTTTAGAGAATGGATTAAAATCATGGTCCGACTGTGAATTGGCCTCTACATATTCGTTGGGCATAGTACCAACTAGCCAATGGTGGCCGTGAATACTGGCATCGGAATCGCAGTAAAAATTATCCGAAAAAGCCCATTGCTGCCCTATTCGGTGGTGATTGGGCATAATATTCGCTTTGTGGATCGTATCGCTTCCATGTATCACTTCTACTGCTGTACCGTATCGAGCGAGGGTTGCGTCACCGTTTCCGCCGGGTAATTGGCCCATTACCTCGTCGTAGGTGCGGTTTTCTTTAGTGATATAAACAATGTGCTTAATGGGGCTTTTACGCAAGCCCGATACGGGCGGGCAAGGGTTTTTGCCATCGTCTTTTACAGGAACAAGATCAAATGTATTGGAAATGACCTGTTGAGTATATAAAGCCAATTGGTCATCGTTGGGGACATCTACTACTTGAAACGTACCCAACTGAATATCACCGATATACGTGCCTTGTGGTGGTGCTACAAATCCCTTTCCGCCATTGGGGCCGGCACCGTACCCACGTGCGCTGAGGATAACTAATTGTTGGTCATTGTGGGTAAGATTCACCCTGGTAGTCCCCCACCCTGTTGGTATATAACCTTTTACTTTGCGGCTTTTGGTATCCACTACGGCAACTGCATTCAAGCCGAGACAAGCAACGTAGAGCGTTTTTTCATCTTTGGACAAACACAATCCGAAGGGCATAAGCCCACGAAATGCGTCAATATGGGGATCAATGGTAAGTTTTATATCGCCTTTTATTTTGCCTTTTTTGGTATCAAGAATACTAATTAGGTCGTTGGTGGCATTGGAAATATAGGCATATCGTTGCCCAACGGCGATGGAATTGGGACTTGCACCACCTACAATTTCTGTTTCTTCTACTTTTTCACCAATTTGATAACCCGTTTTAAATTTTCCTGTTACTTTATTGGTTTCGAGATCGACCATCCAAACACTCATCGCTTCCTCGGCCAATGCCGAACCTAGCCCCGGAATAAATCGGCCATCGGGCAGCAACACGCCATCTTCTGCTTCTTTTGACGGAACTCCGTAAAATGGGAATTTCATCATCATCGAATCCTTATTGGTTGGCGTAACACCGGGTACTAAGGGATATGCATACATGCCTACATTGGCAATGAGTGCTTTTTTACCATCGGGGGTACAGTTGATACCAAATGGAATTCTACCAGCAGGAATACTAGCCAATAGTTGCCGTGTTTTCATATCTATTTTTACCATCCTAAAGTTGGCGCGATCGAGTACCAATAATTGCTGGTGTATGGGATCGATAGTAAGATCGGAGGTAAAAGAATCGAAATAGCGCACACCGCCACAAATTCCATTGAGCGAAATACTATCCATTTTTTTCATCGTGCGTGTATCCCATACCACTACCGAGCCATCATCGCCCCCGCTGAGGTAGGCTGTGTACCCGTTTGGTGCATACGCAACGCCTAAAAAAGTAGCACGGTTAAATTGAACTTGTTGTTTGGCTTTTGTCACTATTTCGGTCGCGCTGGGTGTTTGAACCGTTTTGCTTGGGTTGCGCAAATCTATTTTGGTCATCACGCCGTTGTTGTGCAATACCAGTGCTTGGGTTTCGTCGGGCGAAATATCCAGACCAAATGCAGCACGCGCAATACGTGTAACGCGACCAGCAGGTGTCACATACCTTCCGCTGGGTATCACGCTTTTCCCTGCGGTATCAATAATGCAGTAGGCATCTCTACCGGGCACTATTGTGGTGGTGCGCTGGGCCATAAGTGTTGCACAGGAATACAAGAAGCAAGTAAGGGCAATAAGGATACGTGACATGTTGATACCGTTTTGTTTAAGTTGCAAAGGACGTGGTTTGGGGCATAGGTTTGGTACAAA
>JAAFHO010000955.1 GCA_013297575.1 Chitinophagales bacterium | reverse complement strand
TGCCGGTTGTACTACTGGATGAAGGCTGGAATATTCAGGAGTACCGTAATATTGGAGATAACAATATCACCCAAATGGATACAACTGAAGTAAGGCGTGCCCTCAATGCGATGATTAGCAATTGGGCCGATACGATTGAGGTATCAGTACCGCCCTATTACAGGACTTATTTGATCTATTCCCATTCCAATTTATTGGTTTGGCTACAATGGTATCCTTATTTGCAATTACTCCTGATTTCGGCTTTTATTGGGCTGGGCTATATTGGGTTTAGTGCATCGCGGAAGGCGCAGGAAAATCAGGTATGGCTGGGTATGGCTAAAGAGACCGCACATCAGTTGGGTACCCCGATCACCGCTATTATGGGCTGGGCCGAAACACTCAAAGAGTTACATATCGAAGATCCAGCCACATTGGATATGCTGGCCGAAATGAGCCACGATATTCGGCGTTTGGAACTGGTTTCGGATCGTTTTTCCAAAATTGGAGCACACCCTGAATTATCACCAGCCAATTTGTACGTTGCCCTAGACCGCAACCGCGAATATATGCAAAAGCGCTCACCGCGCAAAGTGACTTACAATTTCCCAGATCCTAATATATACGAACCAGTTTCGGTGCATATCAACGTGCATTTATTTGATTGGGTGGTGGAAAACTTAATCCGCAACGCCATTGATGCGATGGAAAAAGGCGTGGGCGATATTTCTGCGTTGGTGTATCAAGATGGCAATTATGTTTGTGTCGATATAACGGATACGGGTAAAGGCATTCCTTCGAGTAAACATAAAACGATATTTCAACCCGGTTATTCCACCAAAACCCGTGGTTGGGGACTCGGTTTATCCTTGTCAAAGCGTATCATCAACGAGTACCACAAAGGGAAAATATTTGTAAAAAAATCGGAACTCGGAAAAGGAACTACCTTTACCATCAAATTGCCAAATAAGGGCGCTGCTATACTGGATCCTAGAAAAGACACATGAGAGAAACAAAATTTATCGAGCAAAACAAGGAAAAATGGGCCGAATACGAGTCTATGATCCAAAACGGGGGCGGAGAACCGGAAAAACTGAATGATTTATTTGTTCAGATTACCGATGATCTCTCGTATGCCCGTACATTCTATCCCAACCGCTCGGTAAAGGTGTATCTCAACCATTTGGCGCAACGCATTTTTAACCATATTTACAAAGGTCGGAAATTTCCCAAAGAACGCCTCGTTCAGTTTTGGACGCACGAGCTCCCGCAGGTGATGTGGGAGAGCCGTTTTGCCCTCCGATTGGCGTTGGGTATATTTGTGTTGTCCTTTGCCATTGGGGTAGTTTCCAGTATCCTCAACCCCGATTTTGCAAAAGTGGTTTTGGGCGAAAGTTATGTCCAAATGACCCTGCAAAATATCGAAAGTGGCGACCCGATGGCCGTTTATAAAGACCACCAACCATTGGGATCGTTTGTGGGTATTGCTGCCAATAATTTGTGGGTGGCCTTTCTGACTGCTGTTGCGGGTGTAATTGCCTCTATTGGTACGGTATTCCTACTCATTTCCAATGGGATCATGGTGGGGGCATTTCAGTTTTTCTTTATCGAAAAAGGGTTGTTTTGGCCGTCATTTTTGACGATTTGGATACATGGAACGCTTGAAATCAGCGCCATTATTATTGCCGGCGGAGCAGGGCTTGTAGCGGGATCGGGGCTATTGTTTCCCGGTACATTTACGCGCACTCAAGCCTTTCAAATCTCGATGCGGCGTGGTATGAAAATTTTTGTGGGCATCGTACCTGTTATTATTATAGCGGCTTTTTTTGAAGGTTTTTTGACGCGATTTACCGAAGTGCCCGATGTCATACGAGGATTGTTTATTTTATCATCCTTGGCATTTGTGTTAGGATATTACGTGGTTTTGCCCAGAGTACGGGCGTATAAAGGCGATTTTTCGGATATGGAACGCGATGCGGATCTGCCACCGGATAGTATTAATCCAGTGCGGTTTACGAGTATAAAATCAACGGGAGAGATCATTAGCGATAGTTTTGCTATTGTGAAAAAAAATTTACAATGGACTTTTGCGGCTGTTTTTACGAGTGCTTTTGCATTTACAGTATTTACGCTTTTTCAAAACAACGCCCCTGCTAGCCTTGTACATATTG
>JAAFHO010000953.1 GCA_013297575.1 Chitinophagales bacterium | reverse complement strand
AGGGATAAGCGGACATAAATCACTACTTTTGCAACCTAAATTTTTGTAATCAGCATGAACCAGCCAGATATAGAAGAAATTATCTTAGAAATAGCACAAATTATTGATAGCGGGGAAGTAGTGTACCTGCACCATACGACGTATGAAATACTTTCTTATCCTACTCCTGGTTCTTCCAACGACGAGTACGATTACTTAAGACAAGAGGTGTATGATGTAGTGGATATGGATCCGGATAGTTATATCAAATTTGAGCCACTCGATTCCAATGAAGGCCACGATATGATGGACGCTTTTGCCGATACTATACAAAATGAGCAGCTCAAGGAATTGATAAAGAGCGCCTTAAATGGCAAACGCCCCTTCCGCGCTTTTCGGGAAATGATCGCCTCAAAAGACCTAGAAGAGGATTGGTACGAATTTAAAGATGCTTACCTTTCTATGGTGGTGCGGGATAAAATAACGGATATTCCCTAATACCATTTTTCGCGAATTTCCACCAATAATTGCTCAATTTGAGCGCGATTGGGCAGTTCAGGCAGCGTACTTGATGCAAATACAACGTCTATTCGCGCCAATTTTTCCTCTGCCAACGCCATTAATGCATCGTATTCATACGCGCCTTTTCGGATCTCCAGCAATTGTTCGCGGTTGGGGCGGCGCACTTGTAATACACCGTGCTCCAAAATGTCCAATGCTGTTTCCAGCAAACGAATGGTGTGCATCATATTTTTGGCATCGTAGTTTTTACCGTGTGCGATGGTGTTTTCATAACGTTCCTCATTGCGGTTGTCCAGCCATTCTTGGTATTCTTTATAATCGCGGCAGTGCATGGAATAAGCATCTTTATTGAAGGATAACAATGCAACTGGTTCTGTCCCCTTTGGCACGCTGCTCAGTGCCACTTCATTGGCCGTTTCTTTTCTAATAATACCCGAAAAGCCCATTTTTCCAGTAGGATCGTGGAATAAACCATATAAATCGCGCATATTTGAGATCACTACTAAACCACAATCTTCTTGTCGCCAACCTTGTTTTTCCAGCCATTTTTGTACGGGCATTGCACCTTGTTTTATGGCAATATAACAGAAATCCAGCGGTGTTTTGCGCTCTGGAGGCATTGGTTTATTGATTTTTTTGTTCAATCCCCGTGCCTTTTTAACTTGGGCAAAAGCAAATCCGGCAAAAGTTTCTTTGCATTGTTTCGACAGGAAATTTTCCTTCAAAAAAGGTTCAAACAATGGATGGCAATACAAGATACAATCGGGTGGTGCAGCCAGCATTTCAAGGATATTGGGGTTGCTTTTGGTCAATAATTCCGCAAAACGCCCTATTTCATAATACACCTGATCGCTTTTTTCGTCGTTCACCTGAGGGGTATAATCCAAGCCATAAAAATCGGATTTGGGCAATATAAATACGCCCTTGATATCGGTATCGGAACTGGGCAGGTTGGTGCCATAAGCGCGGCTGCCACTGATGCACTCGAAGAGGAGGAGTTTTTGGGATTTTAGGTCTTGTATGGTTAAGTGCTGCATTATTATTTGTTGTTGAAGGTGTCAATGGTAAATTGGTATAGTAAATTTGTAGGATAATGACTTGTATTATAATGATTCAAGCGCCGCTCAAGTTCCCGTAAGGCTACGATTTCTACTTATCTTCACACTTTGATCCCTTTATGCAATAGGACATTCTTATAAAAAATTTAGGTGCAGCGCACCGTAATATTTGTAGCAAAAATCGGCAAAATCGAAGTTGAAGGTGCAGCGCACCGTAACATTGAATTTAATATTGCGGTGCGCTGCACCTTCAAAACGCGGATACATCACAATTACTACAAATATTACGGTGCGCTGCACCTTTTATAAGAAAACCTTGTTTACACATATTGGTTTATCTGTTTATTGATAAAACAGCATTAATAACTGCGAAGGTAAGTTCCTAATTGGTTGCACCCCCTATTTCACCCCAAAAAAACAGCCTCGTTCCTAAAAATAAAATTCAAACAAAATCATCACCTTTTATCCTATCTTTGCCTTTACATTTTCAAAAAAAATAAACGTGGGGAAAAACGCTACCAATATTCTAATTTTGTTGCTTACGGGGTTTTCCTTGTATAAAACCTATACTTTACGCCAAATAAGTAAGGAAA